>JALZFU010000363.1 GCA_030861385.1 Actinomycetota bacterium | reverse complement strand
AAACGGGGACGCACCCGGCGCCGCGATCGCCGACGGCGGCTACCGGACCTTGAGGGGAACCTTCACGACCCCCGTCACCTCACCCATCCGGCCGCTGATGCTGCCTCTGTCATGGGTGAGCAGGGTGACGAAATGCAACCCGGGAGTCATGTTCCCGGCGGGAATCGTGATGTCACGCTGAGACGCGGCACTTGTCCCGCTTGCGAGGAGGACGCCGTTCTGTCCCATGTGGAAGTCTGGGTCGAGCCGTGCCTCCCAGCTCGTTACGGCGGCATCTCCAGCGGCACCGTCGACGAACGCCGCCGTGAACGTGTAGTCCCGCCCGGCTACCCGAGCGATTCGCGGATCAGACCGGTAGCGGGCGTTCTTGTACTCGAATCCGTTGTACCACCCTCGCCCCGTCGTCCGAAACGGCGCGGCGAGCGGGCACTCGGGGGAGTTAGAGTCGGGCGTTCCGTTCTGGACGTTGAGGCACCAACCCGACGTCGCGTGGATCTCGTCCCCACCGGGACGCTCGGCGTCGGTCAGGAACCGAATTTCCCGCCGGCCGTCAGGAACTTTGCGCGAGTCGAAGGCGAGCGTCGACCACCGCTTCACGTCCATCTCGCCGAGGAGGACCGTTCGGTTCCAATCCTTCGAGATGATCGTCGTTCCAGTCGAACCGTCGTGGACGCGGGTACGGTGGAGCAGCGTCCCGGTCGGGAGGTTGTGGCCCATGACCCGAACGTCGAGCCGAAACCACCCGGAGACCGTCTGCATAAAGGGGAAGCAGGTGGCGACGTGGAGGTGCTCTGCTTCCCCGTACTCGCCCGGGTCGGCGCCTGTCGCCCACCAGCCCTGCGCCTCGATGAAAACGCGCGGCTCGGGATACGTGAGCGACGGATTGTCGGCTGGCGCCCCGATGCAGGGGTACTGGGCGTGCGCTTGCGCGGGGAGAAGGAAGAGGGCTGCCGCGACTGCGAGCAGCAGCACCCACCGAAGTCTCGGCTTCGCCCTTGGGATCTCCATGCGCGAACCATCGGCTGCGCCCACGTCCAAACCTCCTCATCTCGCAGCGGCCGCACGCCTGAACTGACCGGAAAATCGACGTGAACGTATTCGGCTTCGATCCCTTATCCGAGGGACGTGAACGAATAAAGCGCCGGGTCGGCACACTTCTGTGTGACCCCGAGGCGCGTACACACCAAATGAGCGCGGTCCTCTAACCGTGCTCCAAAGACGTCGTCATCGAATCGGCCAGCAGGAGTTGCCGGCCGATCGTTCGCAACGCGGAGCGAGATTTTGCCCCTAATTAGCCACGAGAACTTGCTAGGACTCTGCTCTGCTGCTTTTCAGCGGAAAGACGCGAGTCTTCCCCCGAGATCCATCCTGCTGATGAGACCCCGCGGCCGCGTGCCGCTCGTCATTCACGTGCTCCGCTGTCCGAGCGTCGCTCGCGAGGCCCAGGCTGGGTGTCGGCTCGTCGGTGTCCTCTCGGGAGGCAGCTGACCGCGCGATAAATGCTGCCGCGCCTGCGAGGGCCATAAGCAGCCAGAAGTAGCGGATGTACGCCTGTTGCAGGAAGAGGCCAGTGGCGAGCTGAGCGACGATCGCCAGCTCGAAAGCAACCGCGGTATCTGCGATTTCCCGGCTTCTCGCACGCCAGCGTCGCCTGGCGCGATTCAGCTCACGGAGCGTCACGAAAACGACGGCCAAGAAGCACACGATCCCGACGGCGCCAGTCTCGGCTGCCACGTCGAGGTAGAGGCTGTGCGCCTCCCGGATACCCGCGTGAACCTGGAGTCCGAGCCGGTTTGCGTAGTCCGGATAGTAGAAGGGGAAGTTTCCGGGACCCACTCCGAGCACGGGGTGATCGGCGAAGGTGAGCGCGGCTGCTCCCATCTCTCCTGCTCGGCCACGTATCGAATTGTCGGCGGCCGTCTCGCTCCCCTCCTCGAGACTCGTGGAGGAGAGACCGAGAAGGGGAGTTACGCGGGCCTGGTAGGCGGGGATGGCGGCGAAGACCAGCAAGACGCCGATCACGACGGCACCGAGTTGGTACATCGTGACGTAGCGGCGATACGCCATGATCGCGAGCATGACGGCGAAGCCCAACGCCGCTCCGCGTGACAAGGTGAGAGCGGCGCCGACGCCGATGAGAACGGTGGCGCCGGCCGCAAGAAGCTTCAAGGGACGCGAGCGCTCGTTCCAGTAGCGGAAGAGCCCGAGCGGAAGCAGTACGAGAAGAATCTGCGCATACCGGTTCTTCTCGCCGATCGGCCCTGCCAGACGAGGCTGCACGACCTCTCCGGGTGCGGCTGTTCTTTGCTTTTCGAGGGTTTTCTCGAGCGTTTCGGGATCTGACGTCTGTGCGAAGCCGAGGTAGTCGTTTCGATACGTTCCGGTTGCTACTTGCACGAGTGAGAGCGTCCCGAGGAGAGCCCCGACGACGAGCAGCACCCAGACGATCCGACGTAGCGTCTCGAACGTTCGGACGACGTTCGTCAGGATGAAGTAGAGCCCGATGCCCTCGAGTACGAAGGTCTGGAGGGCGAACGCGGCGGACTCGGGCTCGGTTGCGCCGAGTGCGGCGACGGCCTGGACGATTCCGAAGGCCGCTACGAGCGGAAGGGCGGGCGTGATCGTGAGCGGCTGCCTGCGGACCGCGACGTGGTAGGCGAGCGGCAGCATGAGCAGCATCGGGACGAGCGCCGTGGCCGTGGGCGGAACGCCGTGGAACTTCACGGCGACGACGGCCGCGTTGCTGTACACGATCGCGACGACCACGAGCGTGGCGAAGTCGGGGTGCCTGACGAGCACGACCACGCCGAGTGCGAAGACGGCGAGGGCGAGCGCGAGCACGGCGCTCCGAGCGGCGAACAGCCCGCTCGCCGCGGCGACGCCGAGAGCGAGGACCGCGGTCACCCCCGCCGAGGGAGCGGGCAGGAGAAGGCGTCCGGTCATCGCGAGCCTTCCGTCGGTGGGCGCTCGCGGCTCGGCTCCCAGCGATCGATCACGCGGCCGCGCGCCACGTTCCAGACGGCACGAATGGAGGCGGCGTTCACCAGCGCGAAGAAAGCCGGGAGCGCGAAGATCTTCTTCCGCCCGAGCGTCGTTCCGTCGAAGAGAAGCCCGATCGCTGCGAAGGCGTAGAGGACGGCTTGAGCGATCGTCGCTCGCCGGTAGAAGGCGCCGCGGCGCGAGAGCATCGCGCCCGTCGCAGCGATCACGACGAGAGGGGCGGCCATGAGTCGGCGCAGCAGCTTGTGGGACGCGAGCTGAAGCGCGTAGAACCCGTGGTGCCTCGGGTCGAGCAGCTCACGCATCGTCCAAACGGCGCGAAGACCGCGGGTCATGATCCGAACCTTACGAGCGAACTCCGCGTCGCTCGAGGCGCCAGCAGGCTCGTACGCGACCGCGTTTGGCTCGAAGACCAGGCGGTGGTCCTGCGCGATCACGGCGGTCGAGGTCACGAAGTCGTCCGTGACGCCGGGTGGTACGCCGCGGAAGAGCGCGCGCCGGACGGCGTAGATGGCGCCGGTGGCCGAGACGACGTTCCCGGCGCGGCTCTCGGCGACCTTGAGCGCTCGGTCGAAGCTCCAGTAATTGCGCTCGCCGATCGCGCTTCCGCCGAGACCGTCGGGCGCTGCGTAGCGTTGGTTCCCCGCGACGCCTCCGACGGATGGGTCCGCAAACGGCCTGACAAGCATCCGGATCGCGTCGCGCTCGTACATGCTGTTCGCGTCCGAGAAGACGACGATCTCCCCCGTGGACGCGGCGACCGCCGCGTTCAAGGCGGCCGCCTTCCCGCTCGTCGGCAGCGCGAGCAGGCGGATGCGGCCGTCCTCGTACGCTCGCACGATGTCCTCGGTGCCGTCCGTCGAGCCGTCCGAGGCAATGACGATCTCGAGCCGGTCACGCGGGTAGTCGAGAGCCAGCAGGTTCTCGAGCTTCGCGCCGATCGTTCCCGCCTCGTTTCGAGCGGCGATCACGACGCTCACGGTCGGCGTCAGATCCGCGCTCGTGTGCGGACGGGGCCGAAGCCAAGCCCGCAGGAAGAGGAGGAGGGGAAAGAGGACGTACGTGTAGACGACCGTCGCGGTCGCCGCCCAGAAGAGTCTCTCCGCCCAACGGCGCGTCACCGTCCTCCTCCGTCCCCACGGGTCAGATGGCGCGACCACGAGAGGAGCTGCGCACGGATCAGGGGAACGCTGGAGCGCCGACCGACGTTGATCCGACGAAGACGGAGCCAGTCGGCGCCGCGCAGGTCGTTGATCCCCCGCTGCGTCGTGAACGCCACTTCGAAGCCGGCCTCGGCGACGAGGGAGACGACATCGGGCGTTTGTGCTCCTCCTGGGTAGGCGAAGACGGGAGGTGCCGATCCCACCTCGCGCTCGAGATCGTGGAGAGATCCGACGATCTCGGCACGGGCCGCTTCTCGCCCGACGCGGTCGAGAAGCGGATGCGTCCGCGAGTGAGGAGCGAGGTCGACGCCCTCGCGGGCGAGGAGGCGCAACTCCGGCCAAGTGAGCACCGGCGAGACGGTCGGGGACACGCCGAGCTGCTCGACGACGGTCTCGAGGGTCGCCATCGCGTCCTCGTGCGGCATCGCCCTCATCTGAGCGCGCACCGCGCGAAGGGCCCGCGCGCGGTCCGCCGTCGTCTCGAGGGGAAGCCGCCCCGACGGTGTCTCGACGTGGTCGCGCCGCGCGGTGCCGGCGAAGGCATCGTGCAGCCGGTCCCACCAGAAGGCCGGCCTCTCCGCATCCGGGTACGCCGTGGCGACGAAGAGCGTAACGGGAACACCGCGCTCCTTGAGCGCCGGCCAAGCGGTATCGGCGAAGTCGCGATAAGCATCGTCGAAGGTAAGCACGAGGGAGCGTCGAGGCAAGGGCGTCCGCCCGCGCCGTATGTCGAGAAGCTCCGAGAGCGAGAGGAGCCGGCGGTTCGCCGCGAGCCATGCCAGCTGTGCCGAGAACTGACCGGGCGTCGCGCTGAAGACGCCGGAATCGAGCGTGCCTGCTCGCTCGTCGATTCGGTGGTACGTCAAGACCGGGAGCAGGCTCAGGCGAGACCGGTCGAAGCGCTCGAGGAGGCCGACGAGCCGCGCGAACG
>JALZFU010000332.1 GCA_030861385.1 Actinomycetota bacterium | reverse complement strand
CTCCTACGGCGCGAGTTGCGCGTCGTACTCGCCGAACACGTCGCGCAGCGCGTTGCAGATCTCGCCGACGGTGCAGCGGGCCACGAGCGCCTCGCGCATCGGATACAGGAGGTTGCCGTCGCCGGAGGCGACCTCACGGACTCGCGCGAGCGCGCGCTCCGCGGCATTTCCGTCCCGCCCGGCGCGGACGGCCCACGTTCGCTCGAACTGGCGCCGCTCGGCTTCCGGGTCGAGCCGGTGGAGCTCGATCTCCTCCTCGTCGCCCTCCGCGTAGCGGTTCACGCCGACGATCACCTTCTCTCCGGCGGCGAGCCGGCGCTCGTGCTCGAACGCCGCCTCCTCGATCTCCCGCTGAATGAAGCCCGCCTCGATCGCGGCGACGGCGCCGCCCAGCTCGTCGATCCGTTCGATGAGCTCCCAGGCCCGCTCCTCGAGCTCGCGCGTCAGCGCCTCGAGGAAGTAGGCGCCTCCGAGCGGATCGGCGGTGTCCGTGCCGCCCGTCTCGTGCGCGAGGATCTGCTGCGTTCGGAGGGCGATCCGCGCCGAGCGCTCGGAAGGCAGCGCTAGCGCCTCGTCGAACGCGTTCGTGTGGATCGATTGGGCACCGCCGCACACCGCCGAGAGCGCCTGGACCGCGACCCGTACGACGTTGTTCTCGGGCTGCTGCGCGGTGAGCGTCGAGCCGCCCGTCTGCGCGTGGAAGCGAAGCGCCTGCGCGCGGGGGTTCGTGGCCCCGAAGCGTTCGCTCATGATCCGCGCCCAGAGGCGGCGCGCAGCGCGAAACTTCGCCACCTCCTGGAAGAAATGGTTGTGCGCGTTGAAGAAGAACGAGAGCCGGGCGCCGAACTCGTCCGGCGAGAGGCGGGCCGCGATCGCCGCTTCGCAGTAGGCGATCCCGTTCGCGAGGGTGAAGGCGAGCTCCTGTACCGCCGTCGATCCCGCCTCGCGGATGTGGTAACCGGAGATCGAGATGGTGTTCCAGCGCGGCAGCCGCTCGTGACAGTACGCGAAGAGGTCGGTCGTGATTCGCATCGACGGGCGGGGCGGGAAGATGTAGTTTCCGCGGGCGGCGTACTCCTTCAGGACGTCGTTCTGCACCGTGCCGCGAAGCTCTGACCCGGGAACGCCCTGCGCCTCGGCCACGAGCTCGTAGAGGAGGAGCAGGAGCGCGGCGGGCGCGTTGATCGTCATCGAGGTCGAGACCTCGCCAAGCGGAATCCCGGCAAAGAGGACGTCCATGTCGGCGAGGGAGTCGATGGCAACGCCCGTCCGCCCGACCTCGCCTGCCGCACGTGGGTCGTCGGAGTCGTAGCCGAGCTGAGTCGGAAGGTCGAAGGCGACGGAGAGGCCCGTCTGCCCACGCGCGAGGAGATACCGGAAGCGCCGGTTCGTCTCCTCGGCCGACGCGAAGCCCGCGTACTGGCGGATCGTCCACGGCTTGCCGCGGTACATGTCGCGGTAGGGACCGCGCGTGAACGGGTACTCGCCGGGCGCCTCGAGCTCGACGCGACCGACGTCCTCCTCGGTGTAGACGGGCTTGATCTCGATCCCGGATTCGGTCTCGCGCCGATCCTCGGCGATCGCCATGACCACATCGTACGCGGGGCCTTCACAGGCAGCCGGCGCCGCGAACTACGCTGGACGGATGCGAGTCCGCGTAAAGCTCTTCGCCGGCCTCCGGGAGCGCGCCGGGTCGAGCGAACGCGAGCTCGAGCTCGCCCACTCGGCGACCGTCGGGGATGTCTGGCGAGCGCTCGCCCTCGGCGACGAGCCCGAGGGTCTCCTCTACGCGGTGAACCGGGAGTACGCCGCGCCTGAGCGCCCGCTCGCCGACGGCGACGAGGTCGCGCTCATACCGCCCGTCTCGGGCGGGGCAGTCGAACTCGTCGACGGCCCGATCGAGCTCGCGGATGTCGTCGCCCAGGTGGAAGACGAGCGCGCGGGCGCGATCGCCACCTTCATCGGGACGACTCGAGTCCAGTCGCGCGGCCGCACGGTCCTCCATCTCGATTATGAGGCGTATACGGGTATGGCGGAGGCCGTGATGGCCGAGATCGCGGCCGCGCTCAAGGCGCGCTACGAGCTCTGCGAGGTCGCGATCAGCCACCGCGTCGGCCGCGTCGCGATCGGCGAGACGAGTGTCGTGATCGCCGTCTCCGCTCCCCACCGTCGGGACGCGCTCGCCGCGTGCCGAGACGGGATCGAGAACCTGAAGGAGCAGGTGCCACTCTGGAAGAAGGAGGTCTACGAAGGAGGTGAGGAGTGGATCGGGCGGGGCTCGTGACCCGGCGCTCGCGGCAGTGAGCGGTCGGCCCGCCGTCGCGCACCCCGGCTGGTGCGCGAACCTCGTCCACGCGAGCCGGATCCGACCCGGCGAACGCGTCATCGTCGTCGTCGACGAGCCCCTCGTCGAGGAGGGCGCTCGCCTCGTCGCCGC
>JALZFU010000250.1 GCA_030861385.1 Actinomycetota bacterium | reverse complement strand
ATGTCCGTTGGGCCGTCTTTCGCTTGTGGCGCCGGCAGGGTGAAGGCGGCAGCGAACCCGGAACGGAGCCCGGCTAGCCCCTGGTACTCGCCTACGTCTCCAAACCCGCTCGGGCAACGGTGTGGGCAGCCACACCGAAGCGACGAGCGAGCTTCATTTGCGGCCGGCCGCCGGAGTGCGAGCGTGGACCTCGTACCCCGATACGCCCTCGGAAGGAGCCGAAAATGAACGCACGGAGCCACACGCTGTCGTCGGTCCTGAAGAGAGCGGGGCTTCACCGGCCTCGCGGCGGTCGCGTGGAAGCGCTGCCTGAAGGAGCGATGAGCAACCACTGCACCCACCCCGTCGGATCGATCGGCTGGACCGAGCACACCGGCGGAGTCCTCACCCTGCGGGAAGGCCTCTCGCTCGCCGGCCCCCTGATCCGCGACGAGCTCCGTATCACCGCCGGACTGCTCGCGATGGCGCTGCGCCGGCACTCCGGGCGCCGGAACGACGTCGATCCGGCGAGCCTCACGCCCCCGGACTCGACGCTCGCCCGGGATGCCGAGGCGGCGGCCCAGGACCTGTTGAGCCCCGCCCTTTTCAACCACTCGCGCCGCGCCTACGCGTGGGGCGCGGCGCTCGCTGCGCTGCACCGGATCACGTTCGACCGCGAGCTGCTGTACATCGCGGCGATGTTCCACGACACCGGGCTGCCGAGCCCCGTGCTCCATGTCGACTTCACCGTCCGCAGCGCGGAGCTCGCTCGCGCGTTCGGCGACCGCCACGGCGTGCCGGGCTACGGCCGGGAGCTCGTCGCCAACGCGATCGCCATGCACCACACGCCGGGAGTCGGGCTCGAGTCCGGCGCCGAGGCGTTCCTCCTGTCGGCCGGCGCCGGGGTCGACGTCTTCGGGCTGCGCAGCGACGAGGTGCCCGACGCGCTGCGCAAGAGCGTGGTCCGCGACTTCCCGCGGCTGGGCTTCAAGCGGGAGTTCACCGGGCTCTGGCGGGCCGAGGCCAAGCGGGTGCCTCGCGGGCGCGCGTGGTACCTGCACCGGTTCGCCCTGACCGACCTGACGATCCAGATGGCGCCGTTCCGCGGCTGAGCAGCGATCCCGACGTCAGCATGGCCGAGATCGCTCGCCGCGCCGGCGTCGTCCGCGCGACGATCTACATGCACTTCCCGACGCGCGAGTCGCTGCTCGACGCCGTCATGGAGCACGCGGTGGCGCAGGTTGCCCAGGCGACGAGTAAGGCCGAGCCCACGCGAGGCGAGTCGAAGAAGCGCTAGAGCGAGTGCTCCGCGTCACCTGGCGCAAGCTGAGCGACTTCCACGCCCTGCTCGCGATCAACACGAGCCGCCTCTCAGCCAAGCAGCTGCACCGCCGTCACCAGCCGGTCATGACGCTTTTCGCGCCCCCGATCGAACGCGGCCAGAAGAAAGGGATCTTCCGGAGCGATCTCCTGGTCTCGTGGCATCTCGCCATGATCCGCGCGATAGCGCATGCCGCAAGCGCCGAGCTGCGAAGCGGCCGAATCGAAGAGTCGAGAGTCGAAGAGGCAGTGATCACGACGGCGGTGAACGCGCTCATCCCCGAGCCCTAGCCTCGAGCCACGCCACAGCGCATCTGTGGAACGGGTGCCGTGGTCAGGTGACGATGACGATCTTGCCGCGGGGGCGGCCGTCTCTGAGGTAGCGGATCGCCTCTGGAACCTCCTCGAGCGGGAACGTCCGGTCGACGATCGGCCTGATCGCGCCGGTCTCGAGCAGCTTCCGCAGCTCCTCCAGGTCCTGGCTGCGCTCCTTTGAGATGAAAGTACCGAGCTTCTGACGGACGAACGGCGAGAGCACCGCCGCCCGCAGCTGACGGCGGATGCCGAGCCAATTCCCCGCGTCTTCTCCGCCGACGATCACCAGCGTCCCCCGTGGCGTCAGCGCGCGCCGCAGATAGGAGAGAGAGCGGTTGCCGGCGATGTCGAGGATCACGTCGTAGCGGATGCGACCGTCGGCGACCTCCTCTCGGGTGTAGTCGATCACGTGGTCAGCGCCGAGCGAGCGCACCAGCTCGGCCTTCCCGGTGCTGGAGACTCCGGTGACCTCTGCCCCGTCTGCTTTCGCGATTTGCACTGCGAACGTCCCGACGCCTCCACCCGCACCGATGATCAGCACCCGATCGCCGGCGCGAACACCACCGTGCGTGCGGACCGCCTGCAGGGCGGCGTAACCGGAGATCGGCACGGCGGCGGCGTGCTCGAAGCTCACGGCGTCTGGCTTCGACGCGAGGCGATCGGCACGGGTGGTCGCGAATTCGGCGAAGGAACCGCGGCAGGTCCCGAACACCTCGTCCCCCGGCCGAAACCGGCCGACGTTTGCACCCACAGCCTCGATGCGTCCCGCCACGTCGTAGCCGAGCAGCGGGTTCTTCGGAGCACGGAAGCCGAAGCCTGCGAGGCGCATGACGTACGGCATCCCGGCCATTAGGTGCCAGACGCCCTGATCGACTCCCGCCGCGTGCACGCGCACCAACACCTCACCGTCGCCTGCGACCGGCTTGTCGACCTCCGCGAGTCGCAGAACATCCACGGAGCCGTAGGCGTCCCGTACCACCGCCTTCATCGTCTGCTGCTCGATCGGCACCTTTGCCTCGTCAACCTTGCGCCGCGGGCGGCGTATCGCTGGGCGTCGCGGGAGCGACGTCGAAGCTGAACATCATCCCGCTCTCGTGGTGCTCGGCGATGTCATCGCGCGATACCTAGCGACGCTCGCAGCGATCGACCAGATCACGAGCGCCACGACGCCGGGAAAGAAGCCGAAACCGAACACGCTGTCTTCGCCTAGCCCCGAAAGAATCGCCGCGAACGTGATGAGAAACGAGATCGCGCCGATCAGCGCGACCACACCGGTCCATCGCGCGAACACGCCGCTGCGCAACGTCAACAGTCCAGCACCCATCAGGAACGCGGCAAAACCCACGGCGGCGACGAGGAATGGCCCGGCCGACGCCGTCGCCACCGCTCGGCTGACGACGGGATCCGCGTCCGCACCCTCAGAGGTTGCACTAGCGATCATCACGATCGCGATCGCCATGCCCGCCATGCCGACTACCGCACCCGCGAACGCGGCGCGTGCGAGTTGTGCAGAGCCGCGAGCCGTCGCCTCGACCGCACCGAGCACGCTGCGGACCGTCCCGGCGAAGTGCAGAAATACGAACGCTGCGAGGAGCATCGCGAACGCGCCGATGCGACTCTTCCACTGGTTGTCATCCGCCCACTCCGTCCAGTCCTGATCGGCCGCTGCGTAGTCGGGCGCGTCGCCGCCGCTCGCAAACCACCCGATCAGGAAGAGAATCGCGAAGACGACGCCAGACAGGGCCAGCAGTCGCTGCCATGTAACTGGGAGAGCGTCAGGCGACTGCATCGCCGCGCCAGTTCGGGCGGACGATCGGCGAGTCCCGCCTGAAGCCCCGGATCGCGCAGTAGAAGCCGAGGAACAACTCCCAGATGGCCTCCGGGAGCACGAGGATCATCACCGTGCTCATTTCCCACCAGTCGAAGAGCACGCCGAGGTTCG
>JALZFU010000236.1 GCA_030861385.1 Actinomycetota bacterium | reverse complement strand
ACGCCGAGACCTTCCGCCCGTCGCGCTCGAGCGAGAGGACGTGACCGCCGAAGTACCGCACCCCGGCCCCGAGCCAGATCGACGAGTAGCCACGGGAGCCGCCGATCTCGAGCACCTCGCACGCCTCGTGGGGAGCGACGAGCGAGAAGAGGAAGCGACCGGTGGTCGGCGCGACCGCGCGGGAGCGCTCCATCGGCGGGATTCCTCGCTCCCGTTCGTCGGCGTCCTCTCGCTCCAAACGGGCGAGGACCTCGACGACGCGTTCGTCGAGCACGCTAGCCGCGCGGATCGGCGTAGGCGGCGAGGTCGACCGGCAAGCCGGGCCGCTTCTCGACGACGGCGAAGCGCTCGTTCGCCTGCACGACCTCCTCGACCTCGACGATCTCGTGGCCGGGGACGATCAGAAACTGCGTTGGCACCGACCGAACGGCCTCGTACTCGTCGATCGAGACGGCGATCGGCTGAGCGCACGTGGCGTCGCCGCACTCGCAGAGAAACTCGGCGTCGCCGTTCGATGTCGTGATCTCGCGAATGCGCTCGTTCACCTCTCGAAAGAGCGCCTCGTTCTTCCCGACACGCTCCTCGCGCGAGTCCATGTCGCGGGGATCCTAAGGCCGCGGGGGCACTCGGGCGGCGGAGTGTGGGGACGCGCGCACGCGACGAGTTCGTCGTCCTCGCGCCGGAGATCGACGTTCCCTACGAGCAGATCACGTCCGTCGAGGTCGGGCTCGACGACGTACCCTCCGTCTGGACGGCGCGACGGATTGGCGTCGCGGAGCCGGTGACGGGACGGCGTCGAGGGCGCTTCTGGCGCGGCGGAAAGCGGTGTTCCTCGACCTCCGCGAACCGGACCGCGCCCTCGTCTTGCGCCTTCTCCGCAGCGCCCGCTCGGACGTCATCGTCGTCGAGACGGATGCGGCCGACGGGCTGGCCGACCTGTTCGGCGGCAACGCGCTAGCTGACGTCGACCTTCACGATCCCGTCCTCGACCCGAACGGGAAACGTCTCGACGGGAAGGTAAGCGGGGAGCGTGAGGGCGCGACCGGTCCGGATGTCGAACGTCGCTCCGTGGCGCGGGCACACGACGATTCCTTCCTCGGGCTCCCAGTCGCCTTCGACGAGCGGGCCGTCGTCGTGCGAGCAGCGATCCTCGATGGCGTAGAGCTCGCCGCCGACGTTGTACACGCCGACCGAGAGCTCGCCCGCCGGAACGAGCCGCATCGAGCCAGGCGGAAGCTCGTCCTCCGGACAGACCTCGACGAGCGCCACCGGCTACGTGATCTGGAGCTCGTCCATGCCGGCCCACTCCTCGGGAAGCGGCGTCCCCTTCGCCCGATGGAGAGCGACCTTGAGGACGCCGAGGCCGAGGAGGGCGCACTTGAGGCGGACGGGCGTGAGCGGGATCCCGACCTCTTCGAGAAGCTCGTCGCGCGGCATCGCAGAGACCTCGCTCGCCTTCCGCCCCTTCACCATCTCGGTCAGCATCGACGTCGCAGCCTGGCTGATCGCACAGCCCCTACCGCGGAACTTCACGTCCTCGATCGTGTCGCCGTCGTCGTCGAAGGCGACGAAGATCGAGACCTCGTCGCCGCAGAGGGGGTTCTGGCCCTCGGCCTCGGCGTCGGCGCCTTCGATGACGCCGTGGCCGCGCGGGTTCTTGTAGTGGTCGAGGATGACCTCGCGATACATGGAGTCGAAGTCGCTCACGCGAACGTCTTCCTCACCGTAGCGAGCCCCTCGACGAGCCGGTCGACGTCCTCGGGGAGCGAGTAGAGGTAGAAGCTCGCCCGCGTCGTCGCGGGGACGCCGAGCGCGCGCATGAGCGGCTGCGTGCAGTGGTGGCCGGCTCGCACGGCGACACCCTCCCAGTCGAGGATCTGCGCGACGTCGTGGGGGTGTGCTCCCTCGACCTCGAAGGAGACGATGCCGACGCGCCTGTCTGCCTCGGGCCCGAAGACGTGGACACCGGGAACCTCGGCGAGCGCCGCGAGAGCGCGCTCGACGAGCTCGCGCTCGTGCCGCTCGATCGCATCGAGGCCGACCTCCGAGAGGTAGTCGACAGCCGCGCCGAGCCCGACCGCCTCGGCGATGGGCGAGGTCCCCGCCTCGAACTTGTGCGGGAGCTCGTTCCAGGTCGTCCGCTCGAGCGTCACCTGCCGGATCATGTGGCCGCCGAGCTCGAAGGGCGACATCCGCTCGAGGAGCTCCCGCCGGCCCCAGAGGACGCCGATTCCCGTCGGACCGCACATCTTGTGGCCGGTGATCCCGAGGAAGTCGCAGCCGAGCGCCTGCACGTCGACGGGGAGGTGCGGCGCCGCCTGGGCGGCGTCGACGACGCCGATCGCGCCCTGCTCGTGCGCCCACGACAGCAAGCGTTCGATCGGATTGATCGTGCCGAGCGAGTTGGAGACGTAGACGCACGCGACGACCTTGACGTTTCCACGTGCCGCGATGAAGTCGAGCTCGTCGAGCCGAAGCTCCCCGTCTCGGTCGACCGGGAGGACGACGAAGGTCGCCCCCGTTCGCTCGGCGATGTACTGCCAGGGGACGAAGTTCGAGTGATGCTCCATCTCGGTGACGACGACGACGTCGCCGGGCCCGAGGTTGTCGAGCCCCCAGCCGTACGCGACGAGGTTCAGCGCGGCCGTCACGTTGCGCGTGAACACCACCTCGCGTGCCGACGGCGCGTTCAGGAAGGCGCGGAGCTTCTCGCGGGCGCCCTCGTAGGCGTCGGTCGCGCGCTCGGCGAGCTCGTAGACGCCGCGGTGGATGTTCGCGTACGAGGTCTCGTAGAACTCGCTCATGACGTCGAGCACCTGCCGCGGCTTCTGCGACGAGGCGGCGGAGTCGAGGTACGCAAGCGGCTTCCCGTGCACCGGGCGCTCGAAGATCGGGAAATCCCTTCGGAGCGCGGGCGCGTCCAGCTTGAGATCCGGCGTCACGGCCATCGCGCCCATCGTACCGACCTGGCTTCGGGCTACCTGCAGTCGCGCCTAGTAAGCGGTCTCGCGCTCCTCGTCGCCCTCGTCGTCGGCGACGCGACCCGAGTCCGGCTGGTCCTCGAGCGACCGCCCCTCCTCGCCGGCCGCGCGCCGAGCCTCCTCGGTCGCCTCGGCGGCCTCCTCGGCGAAGTCCTCGCCGGTGCCCTCCCGAAACTCGCTCATGCCCGGTGCGTTCCCGTCCGCACGCGCGCCCGAAACCCCGCGCGACCAGATAGCGGCACGCATGCCTCCGTCGCGATCTGACCGAACGTCGAGCGCGAGGACCACGAGCCCGCTGGCCGCCGGGACCGGCTACCGGCGAGCGGTCGCGGCCGCACCTCGTCACGCCGCAGGGATGCGGGCCTCGAGCGCGGCCTGGAGGGCCTCGCGGACGGGATCGAACTCGATCCGGTCGAAGATCTCCTGGTAGAACCCGCGCACGATCAGCCGTTCGGCCTCGCCCCGCGTGAGACCGCGCGCCATGCAGTAGAAGAGCTCGTCGCGGTCGACCTGGCTGATGGTCGCGCCGTGCGTACAGCGGACATCGTTGGCCATGATCTCGAGGCCCGGGATCGAATCGGCGTGTGCCCGCTCCGAGAGCAGGAGGTTTCGGTTCTCCTGGTAGGCGTTCGTCTTCTGGGCGTCCGGCTCGACCCGGATCATCCCGCGCCACACGGACGTCGCCCGATCTCGCAGAGCGCCCTTGAACGCGAAATCCGACGTCGTCGAGGGCGCCGCATGCTCCTGAAAGGTGTCGTAATCGAGGTGCTGCGCGCCGTCTGCGAAGTAGGCGCCGGTCACCCGCGACGTCGCGCCGGGCCCCGTCAGGTCGTTTTGGATCCGCGTCTTCCCCTTCTTCGACCCGAAGCCGCCGGCGACCCAGTCGAGCTCTGCGTCGCGCTCGACGCGCGCCCGGTGGGACGCGAAGTGCCACGTCTCCCGAGAGAGGTTCTGGATCGAGACGTACTCGAGCTTCGCGCCCTCCTCCACGAAGAGCTCCGTGACCGCGTTCGAGTAGCCGGTCACCCCGGGAGAGGCGGACGCATACTCCTCGATGAGCGAGAAGCGCGACTGCGGCCCGGCGACGACGAGCAGCCGCCAGAAGAGGGCGCCCCCCTCGCCGGCGTTCGTGATCCGCACGTAGATCGGCTTCTCCACCTCGACGGCGCGGGGAACGGCCACCAGGAGACCGTGCTCCCAGAGCGCGGCGTTGTGCGCCGCGAACTTCTCGTCGGCGCCTACGAGCGTGCCGAGGAGGTCGTGGTCGGAGAGCGGCTCGACGGTGATGCCATCGAGGCGGCGCTCGACGTCGAGCCCCGAATCCGTCACCGTGACGACGACCGCCGCGTCGATCTCCAGCATCGACTCCGCCGCCTCGACCACGGAGGCGCCGTCTGGGCGGAACTCGTCGGGATCGAAGCCGCGAAGGTCGGTGAAGCGCCAGTGCTCGTCGGCCGTGTCGGGCAGCGGGAGCGAGCGGTAGCGCTCGAGCTCGGCCACCCTAGCCACGAGCGTCACCGAAACCGCGTGGCGGCGCATACCGCCGGTGGAGCATGAGCGCGTTTCCGTCCGGGTCCTGGAAGAAGGCCATGTGGCAGACGCCGCTGTCGAAGATGTCGCCCTCGAACGTGACCCCCGCGTCCTCGAGCCGCCGCCGCGCCTCGCCGACGTCGGCTACCCGGAGTGCGATAGGGGCGGGGCTCGGCGCGAACGGGCGGCCGACCCGCTCCGGCTCGAAGATGCCGAGCGTGACGTTTCCGGTCTCGAACTCGGGCCAGCGGTCGTCCGGCGCCGTGCTTTCGGCGAGCCCCAGCGTCTCCCCGTAGAACTCACGCGCCCGTGCGACGTCGCGCACCGGCACACCGATGAAATCGACGCGCTCGACTTCCAGCACGAGCGACTAGCCGACCGAGCCTTCCATCTGGAGCTGGATCAGCCGATTCATCTCGACCGCGTACTCGAGCGGCAGCTCCTTCGTGATCGGCTCGACGAACCCCGAGACGATCATCGCCGAGGCCTCGGCCTCCGTGAGCCCGCGGGACATGAGGTAGAAGAGCTGCTCCTCGCCGATCTTCGAGACCGTGGCCTCGTGGCCGACGTCGACGTTCGACTCGTCGATCCGGATGTACGGATAGGTGTCGGAGCGCGACGCCTCGTCCAGGATGAGCGCGTCGCAGACGACCTTCGAGCGCGATCCTGTGGCTCCCTTGGCGACCTCGAGGAGGCCGCGGTAGCCGGCGCGCCCGCCGTTCTTCGAGATCGACTTCGAGGTGATCACCGACGACGTGTTCGGCGCGACGTGGACGCACTTGCCGCCCGCGTCCTGATGCTGGCTCTCGCCCGCGAAAGCGATCGAGAGCACCTCGCCGTGCGCGCCCTCCCCCATGAGCCAGATGGCCGGGTACTTCATCGTCAGCTTGGAACCGAGGTTCCCGTCCACCCACTCCATGGTCGCGTTCTCGTACGCGACCGCGCGCTTCGTCACGAGGTTGTAGACGTTCGTCGACCAGTTCTGGATCGTCGTGTAGCGGCAGCGGCCGCCGCGGTTCACGATGATCTCGACCACCGCCGAGTGGAGGGAGTCGGTCGTGTAGATCGGCGCCGTACAGCCCTCGACGTAGTGCACGTAGGCGTCCTCGTCGACGACGATCAGCGTCCGCTCGAACTGACCCATGTTCGCAGCGTTGATCCGGAAGTACGCCTGGAGCGGCATGTCGACCTTCACGCCGGGCGGCACGTAGATGAAGGAGCCGCCCGACCAGACCGCCGAGTTCAGCGCCGCGAACTTGTTGTCGTTCTGCGGAATCA
>JALZFU010000232.1 GCA_030861385.1 Actinomycetota bacterium | reverse complement strand
GACCTGGAGGCCTTCCGGATCGACGAGGAAGTGCTCCGCCTGGCCTCCGGCCGCGCCGTCGTCATGCACTGCCTCCCCGCCCACTACGGCGAGGAGGTGACCGAGGCGATCCTCCACGGCCCCCGCTCGGCCGCATGGGACCAGGCCGAGAACCGACTTCACGCGCAGAAGGCGCTGATGGCGCTCGTCATCCCGTAGCCGCGCGCTCGCGATGCTGCCGCTCAAGGACAACGTCCCGACGCGCGTCTTTCCCGTCCTCACCGTCGCGCTCATCGTCGCGAACGTCCTCGTCTGGCTCCTCTACGAGGACGCGGGCGAGGGGAGAGGGTTCGTCGCCTCGCTGAACGAGGGCGCGTACCAGCCGTGCGAGGTGGACGGCTCCTGCGAGCAGATCGGTTACGGATGGCCCGTCAACTTGTTCACCTCGATGTTCATGCACGCGGACTGGATGCACCTGATCGGGAACATGCTCTTCCTCTGGATCTTCGGAAACAACGTCGAGGACACGCTCGGACGCGTCCGGTTCGTCGCCTTCTACCTTCTCGGGGGCATCGCCGCGACCGCGCTTCAGACCGTCGTCACGCTCGGATACGCAAGCGAGCAGGCAGCCGAAGTGCCGAATCTCGGCGCGAGCGGTGCGATCGCGGCCGTCCTCGGCGCGTACGTCGTCCTCCACCCCGGCGGAAGCGTGCTCACGTGGATCGCGCCCATCTTCATCTTTCCGATCCCCGCCGTCCTCTACCTCGGCCTCTGGTTCGTCTTCCAGCTCATCGAGGGCGGGTACTCGTTCACCCATCCCGAGCAGGGCGGCGGCGTCGCGTACTTCGCCCACATCGGCGGCTTCGCCTTCGGCTTCCTCGCGATCAAGGTCTTCTCGGCCGGGCGCCCGCGGCCTTTGCGACCGTCGTATTGACGGAGTTCGAGGAGCACGTGCAGCGGGCGGTCGGCTCGCTGCCCCCCGACCTTCGGCGTGCCATGTCGAACGTCGAGATCGTCGTCGAGGAGGAGAACGCCGAGGACGCCGACCTCTTCGGCCTCTACCTCGGCATCCCGCTCACGGACCGCGACTCGGGCTACTCCGGCGTCCTCCCGGACAGGATCGCGATCTACCGGCGCCCGCTCGAGGAGGAGTACGGAGACGACCCCGCCCTGCTCGAGGAGGAGATCCGGACCACCGTCCTCCACGAGATCGCGCACCACTTCGGGATCGACGAGGACCGCCTGGACGAGCTCGGCTGGAGCTAGCCTCTCTCGGCGCATGGAGTTGATCCGGCCGAAAGTGCTCGCACTCGTCCTCGCCGGCGGCGAGGGCGGGCGCCTCGAGGTCCTGACCGCGGAGCGCGCGAAGCCGGCGCTCCCGTTCGCGGGCGTCTACCGCCTGATCGACTTCACGCTCTCGAACTGCCGCCACAGCGGCATCGGGGACGTCTGGGTGCTCCAGCAGTACGAACCCCACTCGCTGACGAAGCACCTTGCGAACGGAAGGCCGTGGGACCTCGACCGAACGCACGGCGGGCTACGCGTCCTGCACCCCCACCTGGGCCGCGAGGAGAGCGGTTGGTATCGCGGGAACGCCGACGCGATCTACCGGAGCAAGGAGGACATCCGCGACTTCCGCCCGGAGCTCGTCCTCGTCCTTTCCGCCGATCACGTCTACCGGCTCGACTACAGCCGGGTCGTGGCCGCGCATCGCGACCACCGTGCCGACGCGACGCTCGTCACCACGTCCGTCGCCGACGCCGAGGCGAGTCGGTTCGGCGTCGTGCAGGTCGCCGACGGCCGGATCGTCGACTACTCCTACAAGCCCGAGGAGCCGGTCGGGAACGTCGTCGCGACCGAGGTCTTCCTGTTCCAGGCGGACCTGCTCCTCGACTCGCTCGACCGGCTCGCCGACGCCGTCGATGACGACTCCGGGCTCGCCGACCTCGGCGACGAGCTCCTGCCCCGACTCGTGCGCGAGGGACGGACGCGCGAGTACCGGCTCGACGGGTACTGGCGCGACGTCGGCACCGTCGAGAGCTACTGGGAGGCGCACATGGAGCTTCTCGGCGCCGACCCCCCTATCGAGCTGGACGATCCCGCCTGGCCGATCCTCACCTGGTCGACGCACCGCCCGCCCGCGCGAATCGAAGCGTCGGCGCGGATCGAGGACGGCCTCGTCTCGCCCGGGTCCTCGATTCGAGGTCGGATCCTCCGCTCCGTGGTCGGACCCGGCGCGGTCGTCGAGGAGGGCGCCGAGGTGCGCGACTCCGTCCTCCTCGAGCGGGCGGTCGTCGGTTCCGGCGCGCGTGTCGTCCGCGCGATCGTGGACGCGGAGGCGACGATCGAGGCGAACGCCAGCGTAGGTGGCGAAGGCGAGGAGATCGCCCTCGTCGGGATGCGCGCGGGCGTCGCGAGGGGACGAGCGGCCCCGCCCGACGCGCGCGTCGAGCCGGTTTCCGCCGCCTGAAGAGGGAACGTCGGACGGTCTCGCTCGCGTCGCCCCTCGCTACCGTGGGTAGGTTCCATGCCGACCGCCTCCTACCGCTTCCTGACGACCTGGATCCTCGAAGCCCCGCACGACGCGATCTGGGAGGCGATCTACTGCGTCGAGAAGTGGCCCGAGTGGTGGCGGGGCGTCGAGGTCGTCGAGAAGCTCGACGCCGGCGACGAGAACGGGCTCGGGAGCGTCTACCGGCACCGGTGGCGAAGCCGGCTTCCCTACACGGTCGCGTTCGACATGCGGACGACCCGGATCGAAGCGCCGTTCGTGCTCGAGGGCGAGGCGCACGGCGAGCTCGAGGGCGTCGGCCGCTGGCGCTTGTACGAGGGCGAGACGAGCGCGGTGACGTACGAGTGGCGGGTTCGGACGACGCGAGCGTGGATGAACGCGCTTGCACCGGTGGGACGGCCCGTCTTCGTCTGGAGCCACAACGTCGTCATGCGCTGGGGCGGCGAGTGCCTCGCCAGGCGCCTCGGCGCGCCGCTCCTCGCGCGAAGCTAGGAGCCGAGTGAGGAT
>JALZFU010000227.1 GCA_030861385.1 Actinomycetota bacterium | reverse complement strand
GGCCGACGCTCTCCGCGAGCCGTTGCTGGAGCTCGTGGAGCTCTCGCAGGGTTCCGTCGTGGTCGCGCTTGCGCTCCTCCACGAGGTCGGCATGGGCCCGTCTGAGCCGTGCGTACTCGTTGCGCAGCCGCTCCCCCTCCTCGAGGGACAGCACCTTCGCGCGCAGTGCGCGCATCCGGACTTCCCTTGCCTCCAGCGCGCGCTCCGCCTCCGCAAGCCGACGCTCTTCGCGCTCGACCGCCGCGCGCCGCGCGTGCAGGTCGAGGTCCTCGTCAGCTCTCCCGTTCATCGCGCTGGGGTTTTCGGGCCCGCGGGTGCGCGGCCCGCTTCCGCCGGCCGGCTCCCTACTCCGCTCCTTCAGCTCCTGAGCGCGGTCCTTCGCGGCGCGGTGTCGCCGGATCCGCTCGCTGAGTGCTCTCGCTCCCTCGGGGTCCATTTGTGCGGGGTGTCCGATCACGCCGACGCGTCCAGCGTCGGCGCTCGTCGCAGCTTGATGGGCGAGGGCTGGGGCGATACCGTCCAATGGGCTAGGTCGGCGATCCACGGGGCTGGTCCCGCCGACCCTGTCGGCTGCCCCGTCGGGCGAGCCGCTGGAGTGGCGCGTGACCGCCGTCATCCGGAGGAGCTTCCGGGCGGCGAGGATGGCCCCTCCGGCGACCGTGAGCGCGTTCACGCGGTACCACGGCGAGCGGGACGCCGCCCCGAGACCTCCGGAATGCCGCGACCGGGTGGCGCGTCACGCAAGCAGCCAATCGAGCTGCGGGAAGCGATGGGCGCGTCGAGCTCCGGAGTGTTGGGCTCGGGAACGGTCAAGGACGAGAGCTACCGACCCAGGACGACCGCCGCCTGGCTTGCCGCGCCGGTCCGTCCTCGCCGCAGGGAGGAATCGTTTTGCTCACGTTTTTGGCGGCCTCATGCGATGAACCGCTCGCATCGGGACCACGACCCGATCGGGCCTTACTGCGTCAGAGCACCTGACACTACCGTCTTGCAGCCCGCTTTGCACGTTCTGCGTTCCCCCGCAAGCTCGCGCGGAGCCAGGCCCGCGCCTTGCCGAAGGGGTGGCGAGCCTCGGAGGTCGCCAACCACGGCTGAGAAATCGTCGAACTCTTCTGGCCAACGCGAGCTGCGGCGTGACCAGCCGCGCGGAGAAGGGCAGGAAGGAGCGCGTCCGCGACCCGACCACGGATCGTACGCCCCTTTCCCGAATCCCTCCCGCCAAAGGAACCCCCAGCAGATACCCGACCGACTCCGCATGTTCGAGCGTGGGGGTGGGAATGCGAGGAGAAGGGGCGGTTTGAACTCGGCTCTTCGGGTCGAAGGTCTCCGCCCCTCTTCCGCCGAGCGCCAGGGCGACGTCTATCGGAGCGATGGTCGGCTCAGATTCGCCACCGTGTGTCGAGTCTCGTCGCGGCTCGCGGCGAGACGGCCGCCTCAATGAGCCGGGCTCAGGCTTTACAGAACGAAGGAGACGACCGCCGCGTATTGGCAGGCGGCGGCGACAACGACGAGCGCGTGGAAGAGCTCGTGGTAGCCAAACACCGCGGGGATCGGGTCAGGCGTCCGGCGGGCGTACACGAGTGCGCCGGCGGTGTAGAAGACCCCTCCCGCGAAGACGAGGGTAACCGCTGTTGGGCCGGCGGTTTTCAGAAGCTGCGGGAGAACGACGACACCGAGCCAGCCGAGCGCGACCGCGAGGACGACCTCGACCCATCTTGGGCGGTTCGACCACGCCAACGCAAGCGCGATTCCCACGAGCGCGCCTACCCACACGAGGGCGAGGATCGCGATCCGGGCGCCTCCCGAAAGCGCAAGCCCGGCGAAGGGCGTGTACGTGCCCGCGATCAGGAAGTAGATCATCGCGTGGTCGAGGCAGCGGAGCTTCCGTCTTTGCGCCGGCGGCCAGCTGATTCGGTGGTAGAGCGCGCTTGATCCGAACATCGCCACGACGCTGAGCGCGTAGACGGCGACCGCGATGCGCGCGCGTATCGGCCCCGCGGCCACCACGAGCACGGTCCCCGCGACGACGGCGAGGACGAAAGCGTACTGGTGGGAGGCGCCGCGCAGGCGCGGCTTGACGCGCGGTTCGGACACCGTCTCGAGATCGCCGGACGCCAAGAAGGCGAAAGATTAAGGAGAGGGCGGAGACCGCGCTCGGGAGGCGCTTCCGCCACCGAAGAGGCCCGGCCGCGAAGAACGAGCGAGGGCGCACCCGAGAGCGTGGAGACGCGAACGCGGCCTGCACGAGTGGGCTTTTCGCGCTCGAGAGCGCGATTCGCACCGAGGCCTTCGGGAGGGATAGCTGCGTGGACGACGCGAGCAGCCGTCGAAGCGGCTGGTACGGTATGACGACAACCCAGAGCGAGTCCGGTTCGCGCCTGCGCTTTCCTTACTTGTTCGTGACGTCGTAAGGG
>JALZFU010000120.1 GCA_030861385.1 Actinomycetota bacterium | reverse complement strand
CCGTACTGGCTCGTCGAGGCGCTCTTCGCCGCCTCCGGCGAGCGCACGTACCGGGGCCGCTACCTCGGCGGCAAGCGGATCGCGGAGGACGAGGCGTCCGCGATCGTCGCCGCGTGCGAGGGCCGCGAGGGGCAGATCACGAGCGTCGAGAAGAAGGAGGAGCGCGAGCTACCGCCGCTTCTCTACGACCTCACCTCGCTCCAGCGCCACGCGAACACCGAGTTTGGGTTCCCGGCGCGGCGGACGCTCGCTGCGGCACAGCGGCTCTACGAGGAGCACAAGGCGATCACGTACCCGCGCACGAACTCACGCTTCCTGACGAGCGAGCTCGTCGCCGAGATCAAGCCGACGGCGAGCTTCGTCGGGCGCCAGCCCGCGTACACAGGCGCCGCCCGCTACGTCACCGGCCTGGAGAGGCTTCCTCTCGGCCGGGTGGTGAACGACAAGAGGGTGGAGGATCACCACGCGATCATCCCGACGCGGGCACAGCACGCCGTCGCCAAGATGGGCGACGACGAGCGTCGGATCTACGACCTCGTCGTTCGCCGCTTCCTCGCGGTCTTCCATCCCGAGGCGGTATACGAGCGGACGCGCGTCGAGACGACCGTCGAGACGCACGTGTTTCGGACGAGCGGCCGCGTCCTCCTCGCGGCGGGCTGGAAGGCGGTGTACGGCGCGGAGGCGCGCACCACCGACGCGGCCGACGACGACTCGGGCGGCGACCAGCTCCTCCCCTCTCTCGAACGGGGCGAACGCGTCGAGACGCGCTCCGTCGATTCGATCCGCAAGGAGACGCAGCCGCCGCGGCGCTACACCGACGCGTCGCTTCTCGCCGCGATGGAGACGGCCGGGAAAGACATCGAGGACGCCGAGCTTCGCGAGGCGATGAAGGACTCGGGGATCGGGACGCCCGCGACGCGAGCGGCGATCATCGAGCGCCTGATCGACGTCGGCTACCTCGAGCGCGAAGGCCGCGCCCTCCACGCGACCGAGAAGGGGATTCGCGTCATCGACCTCCTCGGGCGCCATCCGCTCACCTCCCCGGAGCTGACGGGCGAGTGGGAGCACCGCCTCGGTCTCATCGAGCAGGGCGAGGACGACCGCTCCGCCTTCATGTCCGACATCGAGCGCTTCACGCGCGAGACGGTCGAGGAGCTCGACAAGCTGAAGGGCGTCCAGGTGGAACGCTCGAACCTGGGCCCGTGCCCCATCTGCGGGCGCGACGTTATCGAGAACCGCCGCGGATACTCCTGCTGGACGAAGGACGACCCGGGATGCGGCTTCGTGATCTGGAAGCAGAAAGCGGGGAAGACGCTCTCGCCCGGGATCGCGAAGGAGCTCATGGAGAAGGGGCGGACGGAGAAGCCGGTCTCCGGCTTCCGCGGCCGCTCCGGGCGCGCGTTCAAGGCGAAGCTCAAGCTCGTCCACGACGAGAACGGAAAGTGGCGGGTCGATTTCGACGAGGAGTGGGCGCAGCCGGTTTCGGAGCCGCGCGAAGAGGTTCCCGCCGAAGCGGACGGGCAAGGGCACCCGCCCCGGCGGCGCGCGGCTGCTGCTGCCGGGGAGTAACCTCCGCGACGGGGGGTACGTTAAAGAGGAGTTAAGGACAGCCCGAGTTCCTGGTGCCGCCAGGGAATCCTTCGTACGCTGCGAACGTTTTAGCCGCTGAGAACGTCTTAACCCGTGCACGGGTTTTTCGCGAAAGGACAGAGGAAGCACTTGAGTCACCACACCACGCAGGAAGTTCTTGAGACGCCGCAAGCCCGGTCCCTCGTCGAGGCGGCCGAGGAGCGCGGCTACATCGAGCCCGCGGAGTTCGAGGCGCTCGCGCTCGAGCTCGATCTCGCCGACGACGAGATCGCCGAGCTGACCCACGAGCTCGAGGTGCTCGGGCACGAGATCGGTGTCCCGCGCGAGGAGCCGGACGAGGTCGATCTGTCGGCGGAACCGGTCATCGGCGCCGGCGACAGCCTGCAGCTCTTCCTGGCGGACGTCGGCCGCCACAAGCTCCTCACGGCATCGGAGGAGGTCATGCTCGCGAAGCGGATCGAGAAGGGCGACATGCTCGCGAAGCGGCGCATGATCGAGTCGAACCTTCGCCTCGTCGTCTCGATCGCCAAGGGGTACCGCGGACTCGGCGTGCCGTTCCTCGATCTGATCCAGGAAGGCACGCTCGGCCTGAACCGCGCGGTCGAGAAGTTCGACTGGCGCCGGGGGTTCAAGTTCTCGACCTACGCCACCTGGTGGATCCGCCAGTCGGTGCAGCGCGCCGTTGCGAACAACGCGCGCACGATCCGAGTGCCGGTCCATGTCGTCGAGCGACAGCAGAAGCTCGGTCGGGCCGCCCGGCGGCTCGAGGTCGAGCTCGGACGCGACGCGACCAAGGAGGAGCTCGCGGAGGCGACCGGCCTGCCGATCCAGCACATCGACGAGGCGCTGGGCGCCGCGCAGGCCTCCGTCTCGCTGAACCAGAACGTCGGCGCTGACGAGGAGGGCGAGCTCGGTGATCTCTTCGCCGACCGCGAAGCGGCCGATCCGTTTGACGAAGCCGAGGAGTCGCTTCGAAAGCAGGGCGTCCGGAAGGCGCTCGACGCGCTTCCCGAGCGCGAGCGGCGGATCCTCGAGCTTCGCTTCGGATTCGACGGCGAGCCCTCGACTCTCGAGGCGATCGGCCACGAGCTCGGCCTTACTCGCGAGCGCGTGCGCCAGCTCGAGGCGCAGGCCCTGGCGAGGCTCGCGGCTATCCGCGACCTCGCTTCCGTCGCCGCCTAGGAGCGACCCCCGGGCAACACCGGGCTTGGTTCGGACTCGGCGTCGGACGCCGCGAAGCCTCCTTGCGCACCGTCGTCGGTTGGGTTAGCCGGGATACCGCGTGGGAACCGTCTACGCCCGACAAAGGAGGACGCCATGTGTTGGGAGCGGCTGAACGAGCGATGGATGGACGACGTGACGGCGAAGGAGACGCGCGAGAACCCGGTCGCCTCGGATGACGAGCTCGAGCCCCTCGAGGCCTCGGTGCCGAGCGAGGAATCGGTCGAGGTCGAGGAGGAGCTCGCCCGTTCATGCCTCTGAGCATGATCTTTCAACCCCTCGAATTGGGGTGGTGGCGCCGCTCGAGCGTGCCGATCCCCTCGGTCGATGGACGCTGCAGAGCGGAAGGAGATCCTGAACCGCTACCTCGCGCACGCGCGCGGGTTCGACGAGGTGGCTGCTCGCCGGGAGAGCAACGGCCGAGGCGCCGAGATCATCCCGCTCACGCCGCCCCGCCGCGAGCTCGAGCAGGAGCCGACCATGCGTGAGATCGAGGTCCTGCAGCTCATCTCGGAGGGCCTCGTGAACCGCGAGATCGGCCAGCGCCTCTTCCTCTCGGAGGAGACGGTCAAGTCGCACGTTCGTCACCTGCTTGCGAAGCTGCAGGCGCGAAGCCGCGCCCACGCCGTCGCGATCGCGTTCCGCCGCGGCCTCGTCGCGTAGCTCGCCGGCGTCGACGAGCGTGAGCGCTCGGCGGCGTGCGCTCGGAAAGACGCCTGCGTTCGTCCGCCGCCGGGGACCCGAGTTTCGCCCGCGGAGGGAGATCCCGCCCCCGCCGCGGGAAGCGAGGCGGGGGCGGTCCCGTGTCCCCGGGGGTCAGCGCCGCGACGCGAGCGATTCCTGCTCGCCGGCCTCGCGCTCGAGAACTTGCAGGCTGTGCGGGTCCTCGCCGGTAGCCGTCCGGAAAGCGGCGGGTATCTGCCGTCGGCGCGAGACGGCTAGTTTGATCCTGAGCGTGTCCGAGTGCGCCTTCGCCGTTCTCGGCGAGATCCCGAGCCGCGTCGCGATCTCGGCGTTCGAACACCCCTCGGCGATCAGTCGGACGACCTCTCGCTGCCTGGCGGTGAAGTGCCCGCGATCAACTCCCAACATGGACCGCATGGTGGCGGCGAAGAGGAATGCCCGCTATTGGCAGAACGGTCTATTTCGGGCGGTAAACCGGCTGGTCTAGCGGGACGCCCTGTCGCTCACGCTTCCTCGTACGGAGATCCGCTCTTCGATGGGGTCGACATGCTCGATCGCCTCGATCGGAACGAGCACTTCCCCGCTTGGGCCCCGAACGGCGAGCCCCGAGGGACGATCCCAGCGCGTGCTGTGCTCGTAGACGACGCGGACGACGATGCCGACGAGCCCTTCCGGCCCGTCCACGCGGAACCCCTGGCAGCGCAAGAGCCACTCACGCGAGCCGCCTTCCTCGGGTGTCCGGCCGCCGCGTTCCAGCCTCATCCCAGGACGCTTGCTTCCGGAAGCGGCGTCACGATCGGCGGCCGCGCGAGGAAGGCCGCCTCGTGGCCGCGCTTGTTCACCGCTCGCGCCTCGTCCGTCGTGAGCGCTCCGATCCGAAGAAGGAGGGCGAGCTCGTCGCGGAGGTGCGTGCGCATCATCTCGGGGCCGTCGGTCGCGATCGTGAAGCGAACGTCCCGCTCGACGAACGTGCGGCAGACATCGCGCACGGCGTCCTCGTCGGGCAAGGCGCGGGTCAGGAGGTTCGACGTCGGGCAGATCTCGAGGACGGTGCCGAGGTCGCGGAGGAGCGTCATCGCCTCGTCGTCTCGGGCCGCGAGGATGCCGTGGCCGATCCGGTCGGGTCGCAGGCGCTCGACGACCTCGCCGAGCTCGGCGACCCCGGTCTCGTCGCCCTCCTCGCCGACGTGAATCGTGACTCCGAGCCCGGCCTCGCGCGCCGTCTCGACGAGGGCGGCCAGCTTCGCGTACTCGTAGCGTCCGGGGTGCGGCCGTGGACCGGCGATGTCGATTCCGACGACTCCGCGGGCGCGGTAGCGAATCGCCTTCTCGACGATGATCTCGTTCTGGGCGGGCGTGAAGGTGCGATCCATCATCAGGATGAGTCCCGCGCGGACTTGTCGATACTCGAGGCTCGCGCGGTCGAGCCCGCGCGCCGCCGCCATGATGATGTGGTCGAGGTCGCGCTCGCCGCCGCGATTTCGCTTCATCGGGTTGAAGCGGACCTCGAGCGTCGTGATGTTCTGCTTTCGGTAGGCGCCGCCGATTGCGCCGTGGACAGAGCGCTCGACGGCCAGAGGGCTCGACTGGATCAGCTCCGTCCAGCGGTAGATCGCGTCGAGTTGGGCGAGCCCGTCGACGCCGCGCGGGTCGATCGTGACGAGGTCGACGAAATCCCAGTAGTCCTTCACGGGGAGCGCGATCCCTTGCTCGTGGGCGAGCGTCCACATGACGGCGGGGTCGACCGCGCCGCCGAGATGCGTGTGAAGCTCCGCGAGCCCGCCTCGGGCGATCTCGTCGACGGCGGACGCACGCTTCTCCCCGCTCGCGACGCTCACGGCGCGAGTCTAGGCGCGCTCGCTACGGCTCGACGCCCTCGGTGGGAGGACCGCCGGCTCGTGCCCGCCTAGCTCCCGAGCGGGTTAAGGAGCGCCTTCTTCCCCTCGAACGCGAAGAGGAGCAGGTCGACCATCCGAAACGTCGTCGAGTTCGGTCCGAGCGACGGACGCCAGGCGGTGTCCCGGACGATCGAGTGCTCGCTTCCCTCCATCGCCCGGTGGAACGTCTCGGCGACGATCCGGGCGCCCACGCCCGTGAGCTTTCCGCCGTTCAACTCCGCCTCGCGGAGGATGTAGAACCAAAGCGGCGTCCTCCGAACGACGCTTGCCCGCTGATCCTGCGTCAGCCCGCCGAGGTCGGCGCCGTTTCGCCCGTTTCGGATCTCGGCGTGCGTGAGCCGGGTCAGCGAGACACCGCGGCTCTTCAGGAACGTCGCCATCTGCTGGCCGGTCGCGAGGCGCACCATCTTGCCGCGGGTGAGGTTGCGAAACGCGAGGTTCGCGCGCGGGTCGTTCAGCGGCACGGAGGGGCCGCCGAACGAGGCGGCGGGAAGGTTCTTGAGCGGGTTCACGAGCAGCGTGTCGATCCGCATCGCGCGGTTGAACTTGGCGGCGGGGACGACGAGGTCGGAACGGCCCGCCTGGCCGAAGTCGTAGAGGCGCCGGAAATCCGCGATCCAGGTGCTCGGAAGCCGCGGGCTGCCCCCGAGGTCGCCGCTCGTCGCCGAGAAGACGAAGAGCAGATCGAGCGTGCCGGAGCCGTCGTCGAAGATCCGGTTCCAGTTGTAGGTCCCCCGGATCATGCTGTGCCCGAGCCGGAAGGCCGCGACCGAGAACTCGATCGGCATCGTGGGGACCACCGTCGCGGGCGCGGCGACCTCGAACGCCTTTCGCCCCTTCTGGAAGACGTCGCTGACGACGCCGGGCGCGCAGATACGAGGCAGGTAGTCGGTGCGGAGCATCCACTGGTAGTGCTTCACGACGATCTCGCGCGCCGTCGCGAAGCGCATGGCGGCCGGGACCGACGCGGGCAGGGTGTCGACGACCCGGTTGTGGAACCGGATGAACGCGAGGTGCGTCTGCGCGACGGCGAGGTTCTCGTCGTTCCGAGGGTCGGGGATCACCGCCTTCCTCTTCGCGGCGGCGCTCGCGCCCTCGCCGCGACGGAGGTCGAAGTCCTCCTTCGGCGGCAGCCCGTCCGCGCCGGCCGTCTTCCCCGTTTTCAGGTGAAGGCGGTCCGCCTTGTAGAAGCGTGCCGAGGCCGGGTCGAGCGGTCCCGCCCCGTAGAGCGAGTCGAGGTCGAGCGTCGGCGAGCGCGCCTGCAGCAGGGCAGCCGGCGAGACGTTCGTCCCGAGCATGACGCCCGTCTTGTCGAACGTGAGGTCGTGGTCGACGAACTGGCCGAGGTACGTGTACCCGGCCGGGATGCCGCCCGTCCCGCCCCCGCCGACGGTCATCGCGTTCGCCACCCTCTTCCGTACGGGATCGCCGAGCTGGCGGCCGATACCGCTCGGGCCCAGGCGCGAGAAGCGAAACGGGGGCGTCGTGGCCGTGTCGGGCGCCGCCTCGCGCGCCGTCCGCCCGCCGAGGCTCTCGCCGAGCAGGCCCTCGCCGAGGACGTAATAGCTCTCGGATCCGTGCTTCTCGATGGCGCCTCCCGCGACCGGCGTTCGAACGGCGAAACCGGGCTGCAAGCCTCTCGGCGGCACGGCCGCCGGGCACGAGAATCGCAGGGACCGGTGGCGGTGTCAATCGCCGAGAGCGCTGCCGCGGACGCGATGATCTTCCGGCCGCCGAGCGATCTAGGCGAGAGCAAAGCCACGACCCGAAGGACGGCGCCATCGCGAGCGACCGTCTCGCAACGAGCGCCTCGCCGAGCAGCCTGCCGCTGCGCAAGCGGTCTAGCTCGCTCCGCTCGTCGATGACGAGGCGAAGCGAGCGATCGCGGGGCAGCGCCCGCCGTGCGCAGACGCGGTGACGTCCCGCCGGCTATGCGTCGCCGCCGCCTCTCGCGAGGCTGCTCCTCCGGAGCCGTTCCGGGATCGTCGCCAACCGTTCGACCGGCTCGGCGCTGTAGACGAACCGGACGTGGCGCTCGGCCACGGGACCTCCCCAGCCGACCATCGCGGTCGCGGCGATCGAGGCCTCCTCGAGGAGGAGGCGCGAGGCGTCCGGCGCCGCGAACCCGAGCGAGGCGACGTCGAGGAGGAGCGACCAGCCGCC
>JALZFU010000072.1 GCA_030861385.1 Actinomycetota bacterium | reverse complement strand
CCGCCGCATCACCCGGCGGGACGAGCACGCTCGTCTCCGGCGCCGCGACGTCGCGGTATCCCTCGATGTCCGAGGCGACGACGGGGGTCGCGCAGCCGAACGCCCGTGTCAGGACCATCCCGAAGCTCTCGCGACCGACCGACGGCGCCGCGAGCACGCTCGCAGCGAGGAGCTCGTCCGTCAAAGCCTCCTCGGGGACGGAGCCGAGCAGGTCGACGTTCGTGTCCGGAAGGCGCTCGCGGCGCAGGAGCCAGCGGACGGAGAGCGGGTCGGCGCCGACGACGCGCAGGCGCGCGCCCGTCCGCGCGGTGACGCGCGGCCACGCGCGCAGGAGGACCGAAAGGCCCTTGCGCGGATCGTTCCGGCCGACGAAGACGACGTGCGGGAGCCGCCGGCGGGCGTCGGCCGCACGGGGGATGACGACGCCGTTGGGGAGCACCTCGATCGGCTCGCCGAGGAACGGGAGGGCGGTCTCGCGCGCAGGCACCGATACGGCCAGCCGATGGTCGATCCGCTCGTGGAGAAAGCCCCACAGGGGCTTCGCGAGCGGATACCAGCGAAGGCTCTCTCCCGAGCTGTGCGACGTCGAGACGACGGGGCACGTCGCAGTGATCAGCGCGTAGACCGAGATGATCGGCACGAGCGGCTCGTGCACGTGGAGGACGTCGAAGCGCTCGCGCGCGAGCGAGCGCGAGATCCTCGACATCGAGCGAGGGGTGATCACGACGTTCGAGAGCGAGCCGTTCGCCGGCACGATCACGGAGCGCCCGACTGGGATCACGTACTCCGGCGGACGCTCGTGCCGTCCCACCCTCGGGTGGAGCGCCTTCGTGAGACGCCCGGGCGGGTCGTGGCCGATCAGCATCCGGACCTCGTGGCCGAGGTCGAAGAGGGCTCGCGCCTGGTGGTCGGCGTGCTCCGGGACGCCGCCCCAGAAGGACCAGGAGAACGGGACGACGATCCCGATCTTCACGCGGGGGAGCCTATCCGGGCGACGCGCTTCGAGACGGGCACCGCGCCCGTGTGAGACAGTGCGGATCGATGAAGCGAGCCCGGCGTCTCGCCCCCGTTCACGGCTTCGGGATCGACCGCGTCGCCGCCGCCGCCGCACGGCCCGCGGCGGCGAACCCGGCGTGGCCGGTCCTCCGGATGGAAAACCTCGACACCGATCTGCCGCTCCCACCGGAAGCGCTCGCCGAGACGCGGGCGGGGCTCGAGACGCGGGAGGCGAACAGCTGGCTTCCGTTCACCGGCGATCTCGACCTTCGCGCGGCGATCTCTGACTTCACCTTCGAGCGAAGCGGTCATCGCTACGACCCCGAGACCGAGATCGTGATCACGTGCGGTGGGATGGAGGGCCTCCTCGACGCGCTCCTCGCGACCGTGGACGAGGGAGACGAGGTCGTCGTCACCGACCCGACGTACGCCGGGATCGTCAACCGGATCCACCTCGTCGGCGCGACCCCGAAGCTCGTCGCGTTCGTCCTGGACGGCCGCGAATGGCGGCTCGACCGGGAGGCGCTGCGCGACGCCGTGAGCGAGCGAACGAGCGCGATGCTCCTCATGAGCCCGTCGATGCCGTCGGGCGGCACGTTCACCGAGGACGACTGGCGTCTCGCCTGCGACCTCTGCCGCGAGCGCGAGCTCGTTCTCGTCTACGACGCCGCGATGGAGCGGCTCCTCTTCGACGGTCGCCCGCTCGTCCACCCGCTCCACTTCGACGGGATGGAGGAACGCACGGTCGTCGTCGGCTCGCTCTCGAAGGAGCATCGGATGATCGGGTGGCGCGTCGGCTGGGTCGCCGGCCCGCGGCAGATCGTCGAGGACGCGGGTTGGGTCCACGTCTACAACACCACGACCCCCGTCGGCCTCTCGCGCCGCGCCGGCGCGGCCATCCTTCGCGGCGACCAGGGCCACGTCGCCGAGTGCGTGGCCGAGCTCGAGCGTCGCCGCGATGCCATCGTGAACGGCCTTCCCGGGTGGCCGTTCGTCCGCCCCGGAGGCGGCTGGTCGCTCCTCCTCGACGTCGCCTCGCTCGGGTTCGCGGCGCCGGACGCCTCGCGCCTCCTCCTCGAGGAGGCCTCGATCGCCGCGACCGCGATGGTCGGCTGGGGAGGTCCCGTGGCCG
>JALZFU010000056.1 GCA_030861385.1 Actinomycetota bacterium | reverse complement strand
AGGTAGACCCGAGAGCCGCGCGTCAGGTCGGACGCCGCTGCGAGCAACCAGAGGGGCGAGAAGCCGAACGCGGCAATCGAGCCGAGCTCGACGACGTTCCCTGCGCCCTTTCGCTTGGCGACCTCGCCGACGCTCGGCTCGGCCTCGACGCCCGGGCGTTCGACGCCGCCGACGAGCTCGATCGCCACCCGGAGGACGTTCTTCGCGGTCGCCTCGTAGAACCGGGATCGGCGTACGAAGCGGGGGAGCACGAGCTCGAACGTCTCGTGCAGGCCGCCACCCAGCCCGGCCGCGCCGGCGCGCGCCCCCCGCTCCGGGAGCGAGGCGTAGAACCTCCAGCGGCGCCGCGCCTTGGCCACGGCCCGTATGGTCGCAGCGACGAAAGCTTCACCAGAGCCTGGAGCGGTGCCGACGCGGTAAGACGGAGCGGTCCCCTTGCGTTTTAGCAGTGAACCCCGACCTCCTTGTTGCAGAGCTCGATCGATACTTCCGCGTTCCGGAGGTGCGGAACGACGACTGGTCGGGCACCTTCGAGTTCCTCTACCCGGACCCGTACTGGCGCGAGTTCGTCGAGCCGGGCTACGAGGGCCGTTGGAACGGCCTTGTCGTTCGGGGCGCCGACGAGGTCGCCCGGGTGGCGACCTGCGTCTTCCCGAGCGACGAGATCATCGCCGGCCTCGAGCCGGGCACCTTCCTCTTCTCCGAGCACCCCATTTCGTTCGAAGACGACCGCGCAGGTTTCGCGCCGCTTTCCCGCGCGAGCTTCGAGCGGATGAAGCGTGAGGGCATCGGCTTCTACCAGGTGCACGCCCCGCTCGACCAGCACCCGGAGATCTCGCCCTCCCGCCTCGTCGCCGAGGGGCTCGGACTTCGCGACCTGGATGAGTACTTCCCCATCGCGGACGGCATCCCGGGCGGCGCGGTCATCGCAGGCGACGCCGACGCGACGGTCGCGGAGCTCGCAACCTCCTTGCGCGCCTTCCTCGGCGACGAGGTACCGATCCGGCTCGCCACACATCGGAACAGGCCTGCCGGACGCGTGGCGATCGCGGCCGGCGGGGGTGCCGAGGTCGCGATCCTGGAGGCCTCGCTCGAACGCGGCTGCACGACCTTCGTGAGCGGGAACATCGCCACTCGCTGCCGCCTCGATTTCGTCCAGGAGGGCGTCCGCGGCTTCCGGGGGCGAGCCGAGCGGGAGAACGTCGCGCTCGTCGATGCAACGCACTACGGGCTCGAGAAGCCGCCGCAGATCGCGATGCTCGAGTGGTTCAGGGAGCGGGGCCTCCGGGCCGAATTTCGGCCGGGCCGCCCCGAATCCTGAGAGACCCGAGCAGGTCCGGCGCCGAAGCCGGTTGGCGTCCGCTACCGGCCTGCCGTCATGCCTGCGTCGCCGGGTCCCATCCTGTGGTCAGGCCCTCGTCGAGCGCATCGAGGGCATGGATCTGCGACTCGTCGAGCGCGAAGTCGAAGACTCCGGCGTTCTCGGCGATGTGACGGGGATTCGACGAGCCCGCGAGCACGACGAAGCCCTTCTGCAGCGACCAACGGATGAGGACCTGGGCAGGCGTCCGCCCGACCTCGGCTGCGATCCGCTTCACCGCGGCGTCGTCCAGCCGGCGGCCCTTGGTCAGCGGGCTGTACGCCTCGACGACGATCCCCTCCTCGGCGCAGCGGCGCACCGTGTCCTCGCGCGTTCGGAAGAGAAACGGGCTCAGCTCGATCTGATTCACGGCCGGCGGTTCGGAAGCGTGCGCGAGCAACTCGTCGAGGTGGCGAACGAGGAAGTTCGAGACCCCGATCGAGCGAGCGAGGCCCTCGGCGTGGAGCTGCTCGAGCACGCCCCAGCTCTCGAGGCGGTGTGCGTGCGGCCAGTGCAAGAGGTAGAGGTCGACGGCGTCGAGTCCGAGCCTTTCCAGCGACGCCTCGAAGGCGCGGCGGGCGGTCGCCCGTCCCTGGTCGGCGTTGGCAAGCTTCGTCGTCACCCAGAGCGCCTCCGGCGGAAGGCCGCTCGCGCGGAGAGCGGCCCCCACGTCGGCCTCGTTTTCGTACACGGCGGCGGTGTCGACGTGCCGGTACCCCGCCTCGAGCGCTGCACCGACGGCCGCTCGCGTGATCTCGCCGGCCGGGACGCGGTAGACGCCGAACCCGAGCTGGGGGATCCGCCGGCCGTCGCGAAGCGCGATCGTCGCCGCCTCAACCACGCCCGGAGTCTCGCACGCGCGAGCCGGCGAAAGAGA
>JALZFU010000052.1 GCA_030861385.1 Actinomycetota bacterium | reverse complement strand
CACCTTCTCGGGCGCGAGGTCGGCTGCCCGCCGGATATGAGCGAGCGCTTCGTCCCGGTGCCCGGCGAGCGCCTCGAAGCAGGCGAGGTTGTAGAGGAAAGCGGCGTCGTCCGCGTAGCGCTCGAGGCCGTCGCGCATCACGTCGACTGCGCGGCCAGGGTCACCGGCCGCCGCGTGCTGCCTCGCCATCAGCGTGTACTCCCAACCCGACTCGCGAAACGGCTCGCCCGGGCGACCGCCGACCGCGAGCACCGTCGAGCCCGCCTCGCGGGCGACCGCGTGCCGCCGAACCTCAGGATCGCGGATGAAGACGAACGTTCCCGCGGGAGCGTCGATCTCGTCCCCCGCGACGGTGAATGTCGCATGGCCACGGGCCACGAAGTAGAGCTCCTCGTGGCGGTACGTGGCCTCCGTGTGGTCCTCGACGATCTCGTCGCCCGTGTCCGCCGCCGTGTACGCGTTCACGCCGAACGCGCGGATGCCGAAGCGTCGCCGAACCGGCCGCCAGCGAAGCGTCTCGGTGACGGGCACCGAGTCGAGCTCGTCGACGTGCGCCGTCTGGTACGGAAGCTCGGCCACCGCGGCAGCATAAGATGAACGCGATGGCGCGAGTCGTCGACTTCTCGCTGGACGGGAAGACCGTGTCCGCCCCCGAGGGCGAGCTCCTCGTCCACGCGGCCGCGCGCCACGGCGTCTTCATCCCCACGCTCTGCCACGACGACAAGCTCGACCCGTACGGGGGCTGTCGCATGTGCGTCGTCGGCGTCGAAGGCTCGCCGCGGCCGCTCCCCGCCTGCGCCACGCGAGTCCAGGAGGGAATGGTCGTCTCGACGAACTCGAGCGTCCCCCAGTTCCGGAAGACGCTCACGGAGATGCTCCTGGCCGAGCACATGAACCCCGACCCCGGCGGCCGGCCGAACGAGCTCCTCGACATGGCCGAGGAGTTCGGCGCCGAGACGCCCTTCATCCTCCCGGACGCGAAGCGGGAGCCCTACGACGACCGGAACCGATTCATGGGCTACGACCCCGACGCGTGCATCCTCTGCGCCCGCTGCGTCCGCTACACGCAAGAAGTCATGCAGTGCTCCGCGCTCTCGCTCGAGGGCCGCGGACCACACGCCCGCGTCGTCCCGACGCACGGCTACTCCTGGCTCGATACCGAGTGCGAGCTCTGCGGCGGCTGCCTCTCCTCCTGCCCGACCGGCGCCATCTACGAGAAGTTCGAGGAGGGCACCGAACGGCCCGAGCAGCGCCTCGAGAAGGTGAAGACGACCTGCACGTACTGCGGGGTCGGCTGCCAAATCGACCTGAACGTCGATCCCGAGACGAAGCGGATCGTGAAGGTGACCTCGGACCCGACCTACGTCCCGAACGAGGGGAACCTCTGCGTCAAGGGCCGCTTCGCCTTCAACTTCGTCCACCACCCGGACCGGCTGACGGAGCCGCTCGTCCGCGGCGAGGACGGCGAGCTCCATCCGACGAGCTGGGAGCACGCCCTCCAGGTCGCCGCCGACGGGCTCAATCGCGTCAAGGAGGAGCACGGCGCGCAGTCGATCGGGTTCCTTGCGAGCGCGCGCCTGACGATGGAGGAGAACTTCCTCATCCAGAAGCTCGCGCGGACGGTCGTCGGGACGAACTCCGTCCACTCCTGCGAAGCCACTTGACACGCTCCGACCCTCTACGGCCTGGTCAGGTCGTTAGGCAGAGGAGCTAGCACCAACTCGATCCCCGAGATCGAGAACGCCCGCTTCCTCTTCGTGATCGGCTCGAACACGACGGAGGCGCACCCGGTGCTCGCTCTCCGGATGAAGAAGGCCGTCCGCAAGGGCGCGACGCTCGTCGTCGCCGATCCCCGCAAGATCTGGCTCACCAAGCTCGCGACGCGCCACCTCCAGCTCCGTCCCGGCACGGACGTCTGGCTCGTGAACGCGATGATGCACACCATCCTCGCCGAGGGCCTCCAGGACGACGACTACATCCGCGAGCACACCGAGGAGTTCGAGGCGGTCGCGGAGATCGTCCGGCGCTACCCGCCCGAAGAGGCCGAGCGCGTCACGGGCGTCCCCGCCGACGACATCCGCTGGGCGGCGCGCGAGTACGCGCGCGAGCGCCACGCGGCGGTCTTCTACACGCTCGGGATCACCGAGCACGCCTGCGCGGTCGACAACGTCTGGTCGCTCGCGAACCTCGTCCTCCTGACCGGCCACCTGGGCTACGAGTCGACCGGCCTGAACGCCCTCCGCGGCCAGAACAACGTCCAGGGGCTGAACGACGCGGGCGCCAACCCGGCCTACCTCCCCGGGTACCAGCCGGCGAACGACCCGGAGATCCGCAGGAAGTTCGAGGAGGCGTGGGGGGTCGAGGTGCCCGAGACGCCGGGCTACCGCCTCGACCAGATGATCTCCGGGATGCAGGACGGCCGGATCAAGGCCTTCTACCTGATCGGCGAGAACCCGGTTCACACCGAGCCGAACGCGAAGCACGTCGAGCACGGCCTCGAGGGGCTCGACTTCCTCGTCTCGCAGGACATCTTCCTGAACGACACGTCGGCGAAGTACGCGGACGTCGTATTCCCGGCGTCGAGCTTCGCGGAGAAGGACGGCACGTTCACGAACACCGAGCGGCGCGTGAACCGCGTGCGCAAGGCCGTGCCGTCGCCGGGCCAAGCGCGGGAGGACTGGCGTATCGTCGTCGACCTCGCCAACGCGCTCGGCGCCGGCTGGCACTACCCGAGCGCGGAGGACGCGTGGAACGAGTTCGCCGACCTCGCGCCGAACTGGAGTGGCATCCGCTACGACCGGATCGAGGACGTCGGCCTGCAGTGGCCCTGCACCGACCGCGAGCACCCGGGCTCCCCGTACCTGCACGCGCCCCGGCCGGCGCGGGCGAACGGCCGCGGCAAGCTCTACCCCGTCGAGTATCAGCCGCCCATCGAGCAGCCCGACTCCGAGTACCCGCTCGTGCTCTCCACCGGGCGCACGCTCTACCACTACAACTCGGCGGGGATGACCATGCGCGACGACGGCGTCGTCCAGAAGCAGGAGGACCCGTTCTTCGAGATCAACGCCGAGGACGCGGCTAACCTCGGCATCGCGGACGGCGAGTGGGCGCGGCTCGTCTCGCGCCGCGGCGATCTCGAGGCGAGGGCGCGCATCACTGAGCGCGTC
>JALZFU010000037.1 GCA_030861385.1 Actinomycetota bacterium | reverse complement strand
ACGCAGTCCTCGTCGCCGAGAGCGGCGTCGAGACGCGCGCCCACGGCGCCGCCGCGGAACTCGCCGGCGCGGACGCGATCCTCGTCGGTTCCGCGCTCATGCGCGCCCTCGATCCCGCCGAGAAGCTCCGGGACCTGCTCCGCCGCCCGCTCGTCAAGATCTGCGGGCTGACGAGGGCCGAGGACGTGGCCGCGGCAGCCGACGCGGGCGCCGACCTCGCCGGTTTCGTCCTCGCGGCGAGCCCCCGCCGGGCCGCCTCCCCGCTCCCCGTCCCCGACTCCCTCCTCTCCGTCGGCGTCTTCGTCGGCGAGGCCGAGGAGCGCGGAACCGACCTCGTCCAGCTCTACGGGGAGGAGGACGGCCACCGCACGCGTCGGGGCAAGCTCCTTCGCGACGGGAGGGAGGTCGCGGCGGTCATGGACCTGCCGTGGCTCGAGGACGACCCGGGGCATTGGGCGGAAGCGGCAGCAGTCGAAGGCCGGGTGATGCTCGCCGGTGGCCTCGGGCCCGAGACCGTCGCCGAGGCGATCGAGGCCGTCCGCCCGTGGGCGGTCGACGCGAGTCGAAGCCTCGAGGTCTCGCCCGGCGTCAAAGACGCTGAGCGGATCCACCGGTTCGTCGAGGCAGCGAGATCGTGAGCGCCGTCGCCGAGCGCGGGTACTTCGGGCCGTACGGGGGCCGCTTCGTCCCGGAGACGCTCGTTCCGGCCCTCGACGAGCTCGAGCGGGGCTGGCGCCTCGTCGCGAAGGATCCGACATTCCACGTCGAGCTGGGGGAGCTCCAGCGGACGTACGTCGGGCGCCCGACGCCGATCTACCTCGCCGAGCGTCTCGACGTCGAGCGGCGGATCTACCTCAAGCGCGAAGATCTCTGCCACACGGGGGCGCACAAGATCAACAACGCGGTCGGCCAGGCGCTCCTCGCCCGTCGGCTCGGGAAGCGGCGAGTGGTCGCCGAGACCGGCGCCGGGCAGCACGGCGTCGCGGCCGCCACCGTGTGTGCGCGCTTCGGGCTCGAGTGCGTCGTCTACATGGGCTCGGAGGACGTCCGCCGCCAGGCGCCCAACGTCGAGCGGATGCGCCTCCTCGGCGCCGAGCTTCGCGCCGTCGAGTTCGGGACTCGCACGCTCAAGGAGGCGACGAGCGAGGCGATCCGCGACTGGATCACGAACGTCGAGACGACTCACTACCTGATCGGCTCCTGCGTCGGTCCCCATCCCTACCCGGAGATCGTCCGCGAGCTCCAGAGCGTCATCGGGCGCGAAGCGCGCGAGCAGGTCGTCGCCGCCGAGGGGCGGCTTCCCGACGCGGTCGTCGCCTGCGTGGGCGGGGGCTCGAACGCGATCGGCCTCTTCGCCGGGTTCGTCGACGACGCCGACGTCCGCCTCCTCGGCGTGGAGGCGGCGGGCGCCGCGAGCCTGGGAACGGGACGCCCCGGCGTCCTCCACGGCTCGCGTTCCTCCGTCCTCGCCGACGAGGACGGCCAGATCGCCGACGCCCGGTCGATCTCGGCGGGGCTCGACTACCCCGGTGTCGGCCCCGAGCACGCGTTCCTGCGGGACTCCGGACGCGCCGAGTACGTGACGGCGAGCGACGAGGAGGCGCTCACCGCGTTTCACCGCCTCGCTCGGTTCGAGGGTCTTCTCCCGGCGCTCGAGCCGGCGCATGCGCTCGCGCGCGCGCTCGAGCTCGACGCGGAAGTCGTCCTCGTCGGTCTCTCCGGGCGCGGCGACAAGGATCTCGCCTCCGTGCTCGCGCACGCGTGAAGACGCTCGCGATCTACCTGATGGCGGGGCCCGAGACCCCTGAACTGGCCGAGGCGGCCGTGGCCGGGGGGGCCGACCTCATCGAGATCGGCTTCCCCTTCTCGGACCCCCTCGCGGACGGCCCGGTGATCCGGCTCGCGGGCGAGCGCGCACTCGCCCGGGGGATGCGGACGCGAGCCTGCCTCGACTGCCTCGCCGAGATCCGGCGACGGGTCGACGTGCCGCTCGTCCCGATGACGTACGCGTCGCTCCTCGAGGCGTACGGCTACGGGCGTTTCCGGGGCGACGTTCGGGCGGCCGGGGCGACGAGTGTCATCGTCGCGGATCTCCCGCTCGAGGCGGCGCCCGATCTTCCCCGCGTCCAGCTCGTGGCGCCGACTACGCCGACGGGCAGGATCCGCCTCGCCGCCGAGCGGACGGACGGCTGGCTCTACCTCGTCTCGCTGACGGGGACGACGGGCGCCCGCGAGACGGTCTCCGCGGAGCTCGCCGATCTCGTCGAGCGGGCGCGCTCCGTCACCCGCCTCCCCCTGCTTGCGGGCTTCGGGATCTCGACCCCGGAGCAGGCGGCGCGGGCGGCATCGCTCGCGGACGGCGTCGTCGTCGGC
>JALZFU010000033.1 GCA_030861385.1 Actinomycetota bacterium | reverse complement strand
CGTTCAGGATCTGCTCGGTGTACCACTTGGTCGCCTCTTCCGAGCCGACCGGGAGGTAGTTGACGACGACGTCCGTCTCCGTCTCCTTAAGGATCGCGACCACGTCGTCGGTGTCGCCGGGAGCCTTGCTGACGACCTCGGACAGGTACTTGCCAAGGCCGTCGTGCGTCATGCCGCGGGAGACGCGGACGCCCGTCTTCGGTACGTCCGCGAAGCGGTACGTTTCGTTCGGATACGCCCAGATCGCGTCGGCGAGGTCCTTGCCCACCTTCTCGCTCGTCACGTCGAAGGCGGCTGTGAACTCGACGTCGCCGACGTGGTAGCCGCCGAGGTCGACGTGCATCAGCCCGGGGACGAACTCGCTCGCGTTGGCGTGGCGGTAGAACTCCACGCCCTGGAGCAGCGAATTCGCGCAGTTCCCGACGCCGATCACGGCGACGCGCACCTTCCCGTCCGAGCGCCCCTTGCCGTTCCTCGTTCCGTTCGTGGAGGGCATCGTTTCCTTTCTTTCGTCGGCGGCGCCGAGCCGCTCGACGAGCGTCTCGACGATGAGCTCGTTCGTCGTCCGTCTCCGGTCGGCGGCCCGTTCGCGGAGGCGCGCTTTCAGCGCGGCCGGCATCCGCAGGAGGACGTCGCCGCCGGCGCGGCGCGGACGCCCCTTCCGCCCGGTCGGCTGGAACTCGATCCCGAATCGCGCCGCCAGCATCGCGACGGCGACGTCGTTCACGTTGCCGCGGCGCGCCTCGGCCTCCTCGGCGAGGCGTCGCTTGAGCTCGGCCGGCATCCGGACGAGGACATCCGCGCGTTCGGCGATCAAACCGCTGAAGTGATAGCACAAATTTGCTATCGGACGGCGAGGGCGAGGTTTCCGCGGCGGGGACGAGGACGCGCGAGAAGCTAGCTTCGGCCCAGAAGCTGCGCTCGAACTGCTAGCACGCGCTGGACGACCGTGATCCACGCGGTCGCGGTCAGGAGCGCGATGGCGCCGGCGAGGACGACGTCGTGGAGCGGCGCGAGGACGAGCCCGGCGGTGATCACGACGACGCGTTCCGCTCGGCTCCCCAGGCCGACGTCCCCCCGGAGGCCGAGCGCCTCTGCCCGGGCGCGCGTGTAGCTCACGAGGAACGACCCGGCCAGGGCGGCGAACGCGAGCGCGATCGCCCATTCCCGCTCGTCGCGTGCAAAGACGAGGGCGATCGCGCCGAGCATCGTGGCCTCGCCCACGCGGTCGACGGTCGAGTCGATGAAGGCGCCGAACGGCGATCCGACGCCTCGGCTTCGCGCGAGCGCGCCGTCGAGGATGTCGAGGAGGGAGCCGACGACGAAGAGTGCGGCGCCGATCCAGAAGAACTCCCAGGCGCGGTCCTCGAAGTAGACCGCCACGGCTCCGGCGATCGAGAGGGAGACGCCGGCCGCCGTCAACGCATCGGGAGTGACGTTGGTTCGGCGGAGCCGCGCCATCGAGCCTGCTGCCACTCGGCGGACTCCGCTCGTGTACGCCCCCTGCAGGCGAGCGAGGCTCCCGGTCGCGGCCACGGAGGCGGGACGCTACCAGCGACGCGGCGCCGAGAAGGCAGGCGCCATGTCGCTACGGCGCTCGAGCACGGTGAGAAGCGTCGCGGCGAGCCCGGCGACGCCGACGCCGGCGGCGATGTCGAGCCAGAAGTGGTTTCCGCTCGCCATGACCGAGAACCACACCCAGCTCGGCCAGAGCGTCCACGCGATCTTCAGCCACCGCGACCGGACGAGGCTCGCGAGCGCGAACCCGACGATGAGCGCGTCCGCGGAATGGAGGCTTGGCATTGCCGCGTACGGGTTCGACGCGAGCTCGACGAGCGAGCTTCCGTGGTTCAAGGAGGACGAGGCCGCGAGCGTGTCCACGAATCCATCCTCGACGAACATCCGGGGCGGGGCAGTCGGAGCGACGACGTAGCCGACCAGGCCGATGACGTTCGCCGCGATGAGCCAGTTCCGGAGACGGGCGAATGCGTCGTTTCGGAAGAGGTAGACCCAGAGGAGAGCGGCCCCGACGACAGCGAACTGCGAGAGCCAGTACGTCCAGTTGACGGCCTCGATGAGAACGCCGCTCTCCGTGACGATGCGCTGGAGATCACGCTCGACGAGCGAGTGGAGCGAGCGTTCCAGGTCCATGACGATGCGCCCGTTCTCGAGGGCCTGGGCAGGGCTTCGGTCGGCGACGCCGCGGGCGAGCTGGTAGGCGCCGACGAACGCGAGCCAGACGCCGACCTGGAGCCACAGGTCGCCCCAACCCTGGGGGAGAATCTGTCGAAGTCTCACCACGGAGGGAAGTCTAGAGGCGCGTACCGTTGCGGCGCGGTACGGCTACCTCGACATTCGACGGCCCTACGGCCCGCCGTCAGCCGCCGATTTGGCTCATCGAGCGGCTCGCGCGCACGAAGCCCGGATCGGTGATGCGGTGCTTCAGCTCCTTGTGGCGGACGGCGCTTCTCACCAGCTGGGCGAGGTCTTCGTCCGTCGCGCCGTCGCGAAGCGGCGTCTTCAGATCCCATTCTCGACGCGAGAAGAGGCAGGTCCGAAGCTGCCCGTCGGCGGTCAGGCGAATGCGATCGCACGTCGAGCAAAACGGCTCCGACACGGGGCTCACGAAGCCGAGCTCGCCGGCGCCGTCGGCGAAGCGGAAGCGCCGCGCGGTCGAGGAGGGCTTGGCGGCGATCTCCACGAGGGGCCAGCGTTCCTCGACGATCGCGCGGATCTCGGCCCCCGCGAGGACCTTGTCCCCCTGCCACGCCTCGTCCGCGTCAAGCGGCATGAACTCGATGAAGCGAACGACGTAGGGCTTTCGACGCGCGAGCTCGGCGAGCGCGTGGACCTCGCTCTCGGTGAAGTTCTTCATGGCGACGCAGTTCACCTTGATCGGGCGGAGCTCCGGGTAGTGG
>JALZFU010000015.1 GCA_030861385.1 Actinomycetota bacterium | reverse complement strand
CAGCGCGCGGGGCCAGGTCGGAGACGACGACCCCCTCCAGGCGATGGACGACGCGCTCCGGAGCTTCGGCGCCGACGAGATCATCATCTCCACGCACCCGCCCGGTCGCTCGAACTGGCTCGAGCGGGACGTCGTCTCTCGCGCGCGGGAGCGCTACGAGTGTCCGATCGCCCACGTGGTCGTCGACCTCGAGCACGAACGCGCACGGGCGACCACGTCTGCGTAGCGGCCGGGCTCGTCGGTCAGCCGCCGCGAACCTTCAGGATGTACTGCGCGAGCGCGCGGATCTGCTCGTCGGAGAGCTGTCCCTTGAAGGGCGGCATCCCGCCGCCGCCGTTCGCGATCTGCCGCACGGCGCCCTGGAGATCGATCGAGGACTCGTCGAGGTTCGGGCCGACCGCGCCGGAAGTTCCCGCATCCGAGAGGGTGTGGCAACTCCCGCACGACCCGGTGAAGATCGCCTTCGGGTCGTTGCTCGCCGCCCGTGCGACGGGCTTGTTCGCGACCGCCGCGACGTAGTCGGCGATCGAGATGCGGTCCTGCTCCGGCAGGTAGTTCTTCGTCCCCTCCTCGTCGAACTCCGGCATGGGCGGAGCGGGGATCTTCATCTGCTCGTACACGACCTGGAAGTACGTGTCCTCGTCGAACCCCTGGTTGCGGGCGTTGAAGCCGCTGTCCAGGTTGGGGCCGATCTGGCCCGCCGTGCCCGCGTCCGCGAGGACGTGGCACTGGCCGCAGCGCTGCTGGAAGAGCTCCTTCCCGCGCGTCGTGTCGGCGCCCTCGCGGCTGACCGCCGTCGCGCCGCAACCCGACAGGGCGAGCGTCGCGAGAAGCGACGCCGCAACGGCTGCGGTGCTAGGCCTCCGCGGTGTCGCGCGACTCCAGGTTCTCAACCGCCTCGGTGCGCGTCTCGTAGATTGGAAACACCTTGTCGAGCCCGGTGATCTCGAAGATCTTCGTGATGTTCCGGTCGCTGCAGACGAGCGAGAGGTGACCGCCGTTCGGCCGGAGGCGCTTCACACCGCCGACGAGGACGCCGAGCGTCGTCGAGTCGATGAACGTCGTCTCGGTCAGGTCGACGACGACGTCCTTCCCCCCCTGTCCGACCACCTCGAGGAGCTGCTGCTTGAACTCGGGCGCGGTGTACAGGTCGACCTCCCCCGAGAGGGAGATCACGTAGGCGTCGTCCCGCAGCTTCTCCGTGCTGATGTCGAAGTTCATCGTGGCGCCGGATCAGGCGCGTACCTTACAGGCGCGCTCGCTCAGGGCGTACCGCTCGCCGAGCCTTGCTTCTCGAAGAGCCGCAGCTGCCGGACGACCTGGCGAACCTGCGGCGCGTCCACCGCGTCGGGGGCAAGCTGGAGGTAGCGGCGGTACGCGCGGAGCGCGCGCGGGTAGTCCTGGGCGGCGATCGCGGAGCGGCCAAGGTCCGCCCAGGGCGTGGGATCGTCCGGCTGCAGCTTCGTGAGCCGCTCCCAGACGTCCGCCTCCTTGCCGTGAAGGTCGACGGACGCGGTTCGCGCCTGCGTGAACGCCTGCTCGAGCTCCTGGCGGACGAAGTCGGTGATGCGGTCGGAGCCGAGCTTCTCGCCGAGCTTCGAGCTCGGATCGTGGATCTCGTTCGCGAAGAAGGCGCTCGACGCCTGGGTCTGGATCGCGGCCATGCGCTCGTCCGCCTCGCGCGCCTTGGTGCCGTAGAGGACGGCCAGGCTCTCGAGGCCCTCGACGTCGCGCGGACGAAGCCTCGTGTACGCCTCCCAGGCCGCGAGCGCCTCGTCGGTTCGCTGCTCGGCCTGGAGCGCGTTCGCAAGGTCGCGCTGGGCGTCCGCGTCGCCGGGGTTCTCGCGCACGCGCTCGCGGGCGTCGTCGAGCGAGGGCGTGTCGCTTCCGGGCTGGCGGTGGAAGAGGTCGGAGACGTAATCGCCGATCCCCGAGCCTCCTGCGCCGACGCCGAACCCGACGAACCCGATCGCGAAAGCGAGCGCGAGGAACGCGAAGACCCACTTCGCCCGGCGGCGAAGCCGCGGGAAGAACATCAGGTCTTCTGCGCTACTGGCAGGGCGCCGAGCAGGCGTGCGCGGGCTCTTGCGGCTGCGTGTCGAAGCCCGTGCCATGCCATCCCTCCTTTCCGGTAGCGCTCCTCGCCGTCGACGAGCGTGGTGAGCACCCGCTCCGGCGAGCCTCCCATGACCACCGCCGCGGCCGGGTCCTCCCAGGGCAGGTACGGCGACCCGGCGAGCGAGACGACGGCGACGTCGGCGCGCTTCCCCGGGGCGAGCGACCCGACTTCGTTCTCGAGGCCGAGAGCGCGCGCACCGCCAAGGGTAGCGAGTTCGAGCCCGTCCTCGGCCGGGAGCGCGTCGGCCCGCTCCCCTCGCCCGCGCGCCGCGAAGATCGCCGCGCGCATCTCGTCGAAGACGTCGAACGAGGGGGTCGAGGCGGGGCTGTCCGTCCCGAGCGCGAGGCGGACGCCGGCCGCGCGAAGCTCTGCGAGGGGCGCGATCCCGCACCCGAGGAGGGCGTTCGAGCGCGGGCAGTGCGCGACGGCGACGTCGTGCTTCGCGAGAAGCTCGATCTCCTCTCCGTCGACCTTGACGCAGTGCGCCGCGACGATCCGCGGGCTCAGGATCCCGTGGGCGGCGAGGTGGCGGACGGCCGTCCGTCCCGGGGCCTCGGGGAGGAGCGCGGGATGCCGCTCCCAAGCGCCCCCGCCCGTCTCGAGCCACTCCTGCTCCGCCTCGCTCTCGGCCAGATGCGTCGCGACCGGGAGGTCGAGCTCGAGGCACGCGCGGTAGAGCTCCGCCGAGACGGTGTACGGCGCGTGCGGGGAGACGCCGAGGCGAACCCGGTCCGAGAGGACGTGCTCGATCCGCGCCCGCTTGCGCTCGAACTGCTCGGCGAGCGCCTGGGCGTCGGACCCGAAGACCTCGAGGTGGACGAGCGAGCGCAGGCCGAGCTCGTGGCACGCGAGGGCGGCCGCACCCGTAAAGCTCGCGTCGGCGACCGTCGTCGCCCCCGAGCGGAGGCATTCGGCGGCGCCGAGGCGGGCGATCGCGACCGGGTCCGCGTCCTCGAGCCGCGCCTTCCGCTCCATGTGCGTGAGGAGCCACTCGTCGAACGGGAGACCGTCGCCGAAGCCCGCGTAGACGGCGTACTCGAGGTGGGTGTGCGCGTTCACGAAGCCCGGGACGATCGCGGCGTCTCGAAATCGCTCTCCCTCCCCGAGCTCGTCGCTCGCTCCGAGCGCGACGATGCGGCCCTCCTCGATCGCGACCGCGCCCTCCTTGATCGGCGGCCGGTCGACCGGGAGCACCCAGTCGGCCGAGACGACGCGCACGACCGCTACGGCTCGCCGGCGCCGATCAGCGGCTCTCCCAAGACACCCTTCCGCTCCCAGCGCCGCTCGAAGAAGACGGCCAAGAGGACGGACAGCGCGTAGAGGGCGAGCAGCGGGACGACCTCGAAGGCGAGCGAGACCGGGTCGACCGTGGGCAGGAGGGCAGCCGCGACGACGATGAGCGCGACGCCGGCTCGCCAGTTGCGACGGAGCGCCGCGGACGTGACGACGCCCAGGCGGACCAGCGCGAGGACGAAGACGGGAAGCTCGAACATGAGCCCGATCCCGAGCAGCGAGAGGGCGACGAACGAGTAGTAGTAGCTCGCCCGAATCTGGATCTCGAAGAGATCGTCGTTGAAGCTCGTCAGGAAGCTGAGCGCCTTCGGAAGGATGAGGTAGTAGCCGAACGCGACTCCCACGGCGAAGAGGAGCGAGGCGAAGACGACGAAGACCGCGACGACCCGCTGGGTGTGCTCCTCGAACGCGGGCGCGAGGAAGCTCCACAGCTGCCAGAGGACGACCGGGAGCGCAAGCGCGAGGCCGGCGATGAGGCTCACCTTCACCGTAGTGAAGAAGGGCTCCGTGACGCCGAACGTGACGAGCTTCCCCTCGCGGGCGGCGGGAAGCGGCTGTGCGAGCCAGGCGAGGATGTCGTTCTGGAAGGCGAACGCGCCGGCGAAGCCGGCCACGACCGCGAGGAGGGCGAGGATGAGCCGCGTGCGAAGCTCGTCGAGGTGCTCGACGAGGGTTACGCTCTCGCTGTGGCCTAGACGACGCGGCAGGCGCGCCATCGAGAGCTCCTAGCGCGAGGCGTGCTCGCTCTTCGGCTGCGCGGGCTCCGGAGTGGGCGTCGAGGTCGCCGGCGGGGGCGCAAGCTCGGCTCGCTCGGGCTCGTCGTCGTTCCCGGTGACCGCGTCCTTGAACTCACGCATCCCACGCCCGAGCGACCGTCCCATCTCCGGGAGCCGCTTCGCCCCGAAGAGGAGCAGCAGCACGACGAGGATGATGAGCATCTCCTGCCAGCCGACCGGGCCCATGCGGCGAGGATAGCACCCGCTCGCGGACCGGTCGCCCGCGGGTGAGCCGCTAGACTAACCCCGTCACGAGCCGCACCGGCTCGCCCTGCGACTTGAGGAAGGGCTGTCACAAGCTTTGTCGGTACTTGAGATCAGGAACTTGCATGTCGCGCTCGAGGACGGGACGCCGATCGTCCGCGGCGTCGACCTCAGCGTCGACACGAACGAGGTGCACGCGATCATGGGCCCGAACGGGTCCGGGAAGTCCACGCTCGCCTACGCGCTCATGGGCCATCCGGCCTACGAGATCACGGAGGGCGAGATCCTCCTCGACGGCGAGGACGTGGTCGAGATGGGAGCAGACGAGCGCGCCCAGCGCGGCCTCTTCCTCGCCTTCCAGTACCCGTACGCCGTTCCCGGGGTGACCGTCGCGAGCTTTCTGCGCTCGGCCGTGAACGCGATCCGAAAGGCGCGAGCGGGCGGCGAGGACGATCCCGTCCCCATCCCCGAGTTCCGAAAGGCGCTCACGAGCTCGATGGAGGAGCTTCGGATCCCGAAGGAGATGGCGGGGCGCTACCTGAACGAGGGCTTCTCGGGCGGCGAGAAGAAGCGCGTCGAGATCCTGCAGATGGCGCTCCTGAGGCCGCGGATCGCGGTCCTCGACGAGACGGATTCCGGCCTCGATATCGACGCGCTCAAAATCGTTGCGGGCGGTGTCCGCCGACTCGTCGGCCCCAAGATGGGCGCGCTCGTGATCACGCACTACCAGCGAATCCTGAACTACATCGATCCCGACTACGTGCACGTCTTCGTGGACGGACGTATCGTTTCCGAGGGCGGCCCCGAGCTCGCGCACAAGCTCGAGGCGGAGGGCTACGAGGCGTTCGCGCCGGCTGCCGTGGGAGGTGAGTCGTGACCGTCACCGAGACCGAGATCGTCAAGGGGATCGGCTCTGACTACGAGGTCAAGTACGGCTTCTCGGTTCCCGAGGACTACTTCTTCAAGTCGGGGAAGGGGCTCTCGCACGAGCTCGTCGACGCGATCTCCTCGCACAAGGACGAGCCCGACTGGATGCGGAAGTTCCGGCACAAGAGCCTCGACTACTTCCTCGCCCGCCCGCTCCCGACCTGGGGCGGGGACGTCGGCCAGATCGACTTCGACGACATCTACTACTACATCCGGCCGACCGAGAAGCAAGCCGCCTCCTGGGACGAGCTTCCCGACGACATCCGGACGACGTGGGACCGGTTGGGCATCCCCGAGGCCGAGAAGAAGTACCTCGCGGGCGTCGGCGCCCAGTACGAGTCCGAGGTCGTCTACCACAAGCTGAAGGACGAGCTCGAGCGCCAGGGCGTCGTCTTCCTCGACATGGACTCCGGCCTCCGCGAG
>JALZFU010000012.1 GCA_030861385.1 Actinomycetota bacterium | reverse complement strand
GCCGACCACCTCGCCGGAGTAGGGCGAGCGCACGTCCAGCCATTCGCGCGTGTCGACCCACTCCCCTCCGACGAGGAGCTTACGCTCGCTGGCGGTGATCGCCATGCGAGTATTCAACCATGGCGTCAGAGATCCGCCGGGTCGGCGTCGTCGGCCTCGGGACGATGGGCGCCGGGATCGCCCAGGTCTGCATCCAGGCGGGCGTCGAAACGATCGGGGTCGAGGTGAGCGAGCCGCTCGGCGAGCAGGCGCGCAGGCGGATCGACCACTACCTCGCACGCGCCGTCGACAAGGGGAGGATGGCGCGCGAGGAGCGCGACGCGGCGCTCGCCCGGCTCTCGCTCTCGATCGACCGTGGCGACCTTCGCCCGTGCGACCTCGTGATCGAGGCGATCGTCGAGGATCTCGACGCGAAGCGCGAGCTCTTCCGCGAGCTCGATGCGCTCGTGGCGCCGGAGGCCGTCCTCGCGACGAACACGTCCGCGCTTCCGGTCACCGAGATCGCGCGCGCGACCGAGCGGCCGCACCGCGTGGTCGGCATGCACTTCTTCAATCCCGCGCCGCTTCTCGCGCTCGTCGAGGTCGTCCGGACCGAGCTCGCCTCCGACGAGGCCTACGAGAGCGCGTTCGCGTTCGCCGAGCGGCTGGGGAAGGAGCCGATCCGCTGCCGTGACACGCCGGGGTTCGTGGTCAACCGCGTCCTCGTACCGCTCCTGAACGACTGCGTGCGAGTCATCGACGAGGCGGGGGTGACGCCTGAGGACCTCGACAAGGCGATGCGCTTCGGCGCGAACTGGCCGATCGGCCCGTGCGCGCTCATCGACCTGATCGGCCTCGATGTGCACGTCCACGCCTCGGACGCGCTCTGGGAGGCGCTTCGAGAGCCGCGCATGGCTCCACCGCCGCGGCTCGTCCGGATGGCGCAGGCGGGGCTCCTCGGCCGCAAGAGCGGGCGCGGATTCTTTGCCTACGAGGTGTAAACCGGCCGCCTCAGGCGGCGAGGCCCGGGCATCCGGCGCGGCACCACGGTACGCCCGGGTGGCGATCGGCGACCTCGGCCCAGATCGCCTCGGCCTCGTCGCGCGAGAGGACGTCGAGCTCGACCGCATGCCGCGTCGCTGCCTCGAGCGCAAGGACCTGGGGGGCAAGGGGGCGCACCCCCCTGGGCGAGCGCTCCGTCACCCCGGCGACGGCCTCGAGCTGGGCGGCGAGGAGGCGGGCCGTTCGCTCCTGGTGTCGATCCCGTCCGTGCGTCATCGCTCTCGTCCACCCGCGTTCGCCGCAGCCGCTTTCGTTCCTCTCAGGAAAGCACCCGTCCCGGACGCCGTTGTCGGCGCGCACGATTCGACGGGATGGCGGGCTCGTCAAGGGGCGAGGCGCTCGATCACCCACTCTGCGCCTCTTCGCTCGTAGCGGATCCGGTCGTGGAGCCGGCTCTCTCGGTGCTGCCAGAACTCGAGCGCGTCCGGGACGAGCCGGAAACCGCCCCACAAAGGCGGACGAGGGACCTCGCCGCCGGGGAAGCGCGCCTCGACCTCGGCGACGAGCCGCTCGAGCGCTTCCCGGCTCTCGATCGTCTCGCTCTGCGGCGAGGCCCACGCGCCGATCCGGCTCGCGAGCGGGCGGGTTCGAAAGTAGGAGTCCGACTCCGTGTCGGCGATCCGCTCGACGTTCCCCTCGACTCGCACCTGGCGGCCGAGGGCGTCCCAGTAGAAGACGAGCGCGGCGAACGGGTTCTCGCCAAGCTCACGCCCCTTCCGGCTCTCGTAGTTCGTGAAGAAGACGAACCCGCCGCCGTCGACGCCCTTGAGGAGAACCATGCGAGCCGACGGCAGGCCTTGCGCGGTCGCGGTGGCGAGGACCATCGCCTCCGGGAGCCGAACTCCCGCGGCGCCGGCATCCGCGAACCAGACTTCGAACTGGCGGAGTGGATCGGCACGGACGTCCGCTTCGAGGAGGACGGGGAATCGCTCGCGGTCGGCCATTCGCTGGGCGGCCTCGTCCCGCTCGCTCGCGGAGAGGGACGGGACCAATCTCTCCGCTACCCGGGTTCCTCAGCTCTTAGGCGCGGGGCGCGTCCGGGGCCGCGGGCGGCCCTCGGATTCCGGCCCGGCTTGCCGCCCTCGCCGCGAGCGTGGACTCCCCGGCAGTCGAAGTAGCTTACATACACTTTACATCGCCCTCATCGGGTCCAGATGGTGCGTGCCGACACTTGCTCGCAGGAAATCGCAATGCGGCGGCTCGTCTTCATCTGCATCCTCGTCCTCGCGCTCGCGCCGGCTGCACGGGCGCAGGATTTCCGCGCCCTCGCGGGCACCGAAGGCGTGCAGCTCGCGAACGGCCGCGGATTCGCGACGTTCGTCGGGCGCGAGGGCGCGATCCTCGGCTCGGTCGGCCGCGGGACCGTGACGATCCAGGACTTCGTCGGCGGCGAGAGCACGAGCGTCGAGGTCTTCGGTTGCGAGCGGCGGCGGCGGCCGGCCCTTCGGACCCGGGTCTGCATCGGGCGCCACCTTCGGTTCGTCGTCCGCTTCGGCGCTTGGCGCGTGACCATGCGAGGTCGGGGCATCGACGCGAGCGCCGTCGTCGAGGGGCGGCTGACTCTCCGCGGAAAGGCGGGAACGTACTCGATCGGCGGCAGCGATCCGCGCCGCTGGCCGCGCTCGGTAGAGAGGTTCGAGCTCGACTAGCGCCCTCGCCCGCACCGCTGTGCCAGGATTCGGGGAGGGGATGCCGGCCGGCGGGCATCAGCGGATCCTCGTCGTCGAGGACGAGGCGAACATCGCCTCCTTCGTTGCGATGTACCTGAAGAAGGCGGGGTTCGACGTCAGTGTTGCCCGAAACGGGGCGGAGGCGCTCATGAAGGCGGGGATGGACTCGCCGACCCTCATCGTCCTCGACCTCATGCTGCCCGACCTCGACGGGATCGAGGTCTGTCGGCGCATCCGCCAGCGCTCCGACGTCCCGATCCTGATGCTGACGGCGCGCGACGACGACGTGGACAAGATCATCGGCCTCGAGGTCGGCGCCGACGACTACCTCACGAAGCCGTTCAACCCCCGCGAGCTCGTCGCGCGCGTGAAGTCGATCCTCCGCCGTTCGTCCGCGCGCCGGCGCGAGCCCGGGGGCGGCGTGCTCGCGCACGGCTCGCTCCGAATCGACTCGGGCCGCCGGGAGGTCACGGTGGACGAGCGGGAGGTGCAGCTCGCGCCGAAGGAGTTCGACCTCCTCTGGGAGCTCCTCGACCACCGTGGGATCGTCCTCACGCGCGACCAGCTCCTCGAGCGCGTCTGGGGCTACACCTTCGCGGGCGACACCCGGACGGTGGACGTCCACGTCGGCCAGCTCCGGCGAAAGCTCGGACCCGCGTGCCCGATCGTGACCGTCTGGGGGGTCGGCTACAAGGTGGCGAGCGAGGCGAAGGCGGCGGAAGCCTCGGGCTCGTAACCTTCGACGACATGTCGTCCCTGCGCGTCCGGCTCCCGCTGGTCTTCCTGGCCGGAATCATGGTCGCGGGCCTCGTGACGGCAATCGTCGCGACGCGCTTCTTTCAGGAGAAGACGCGCGCGGACACGATCGCCGAGCTCCGACGCCAGGCCGCCGAGCTGGCCGACCTCTATGCGAATCAGGCGGTCGGGACGTCCGGCGAGGGGCGACGTCCGCCCGCTTTCGCGGCGCCCCGGCTCGAGCGGGCGACGGGGACGAGGCTCTACTACGCGGGGCTCGAGGTGTTCCCGGGCGAGGAGTCCGGACTCCGCCAGCTCGAGAAGAGCGTCGTCCCCGACCAGCAGGCGCTCGAAGACGGACGTCCGCAGACCTTCGAGTTCCAGCCGCCGGGCGAGGAACGGACGTTTCTCGCAGCCGCACATCCGCTCCGCATCGGAGGGCAGACGTTCGGCGCGCTCGTCGCAGCGAAGCCCCGCGCCGAGCTTCGCGAGGAGTGGATGACGCTCATCCAGCGCCTCGGTCTCGCGTTTCTCGTCGGCCTCGGGGTCGCGGCCGCACTCGTCTCGTACCTCTCGCGCCGGGTGACCGCGCCCGTGCTCGCGCTCGCACGAGCCGCGGGCGCGGTGTCGAAAGGGCGCTACGACGTCGCGCTTCCGCCCGTCCAGACGCGGGACGAGATCGGCCGTCTCACCGAGCAGTTCGGGGAGATGACCCGCCGCCTCGCCGAGGCCGAGGAGCTCGAGCGGAACTTTTTGATGAGCGTCTCGCACGAGCTCCGGACGCCGCTCACGGCGATTCGCGGCCACGCCGACGCTCTCAGCGAGGGCCTCGCGGACGACCCGGCTGCCCGCGACGCCTCGCTCGCGGTGATCCGGGACGAGAGCGAGCGGCTCACACGGCTCGTCGGCGACCTCCTCGACCTCGCGAAGCTCGACGCCCACCGCTTCACGCTCGCCGAGCAGGAGGTCGAGGTTCGACGCCTCCTCGACCGGGCATACCAGGCGCGGAGCGAGGAGGCCCGCCAGCGAGGGATCGACTACCGCCGCGACTTCGACGCCGATCCCGTCCTCACGACTGACGGCGATCGCGTGCTCCAGATCGTCACGAACCTCCTCGACAACGCGTTTGCTTGGACGCCCGACGGCGGGCGGATCGCGCTCGCCCTCGCCGCCGCGAACGGGACGGTCTCCGTCTCCGTCTCGGACACCGGCCCCGGCGTCCCCGAGCACGACCGAGAGCGCATCTTCCGCCCCTTCTTCTCGAGCGACGGCTCCGACGGGACGGGACTCGGGCTCGCGATCGCGCGCGAGCTCGCCTATGCGCTCGGCGGCGAGCTCGTGCTCGAGTCCGCGCCCGGGGAGGGGTCGCGGTTCGAGCTTCGCCTACCCAGCCGCTAAGCGCCCTACGCGGTTCGCCCTTGGCGCTCTTCGAGCCGGTAGACCTCGGCGACGGGCCGTTCCTCGAGGGCACGCTCGACGCGAGCGAGGACCCGCTCGACGCGTCCGACCCGCCGCTCGGCGGCTCGCCACCCCGAGGCAACGAGATCGACGAGGACGGCGAGGTCCTCGACCCGGGCGCGTCGCTCCGCGTCGAGGTCGACCTGTAGCCGCTCGAGGCGGCGGATCGTTTGGTTCGCGAGGCCGCGCACCTCGGCGAGGTGGCGGCCGACCGGAAGGACCTGAGCGCGCATGCTCTCCTGCACCGCTCGGTCGAGGCGTTCCGGAACGGCGGCCTCGAGCTCTGCCGCTCGCTCGGCGAGCGTCTCGAGCGCCTCGCGGGCTCGCTCCACCGCCGCGTGCAGCGCGGCCCGGTCGGCCGAGGTCGGCGCCTCGCCGAAACGAAGTCGGGCGCGCTGGAGCGGCTCGGGTTCCACGGGCTCGACGCTAGCGTTCGCGTCGGACGGCCTTGCGAACTGACGAGCTCGATTACGATCTGCCGCCCGAGCTGATCGCGCAGCGTCCGGCCGAGCGGCGTGACGAGAGCCGTCTCCTCGTCTACGACCGCGGGAGCGGCGAACTTCGTCACCGCCGATTTCGCGACGTCGGCGAGGAGCTCGACGGCTCGCTCGTCGTCCTGAACGACACGCGCGTCGTACCGGCGCGACTCCGCGTCCGGCGGCCGGGCGGGGGAGGCGCGGAAGTACTCCTACTCGAGGCTCTGGGCGGTGGCGTCTGGGAGGCGCTCGCTCGGCCGACGCGGCGTCTGCGCGCCGGGATGCGCCTGGGACCGGTCGAGCTCCTCGAGCACCTCGGCGACGGGCTTTGGCACGTCCGGCTCGAGGGCGAGCCGACCGGGGAGACACCGCTTCCGCCCTACATCGCGGACCCGCTGCCGGACGCCGAGCGCTACCAGACGGTCTACGCCAAGCGGCCGGGCTCGGCGGCGGCACCGACGGCCGGGCTCCACTTCACCCCGGAGGTCCTCGCTGAGCTGGCCGTCGAGCGCGTGACGCTCCATGTGGGGCTCGACACCTTCCGGCCGATCGCGGCGGAGACGCTCGCCGCGCATCGCATGCACAGCGAGCGCTACGAGGTGGAAGCGGCCGCGTGGCAGCGAATCCGCGAGGCCGACCGCGTCGTCGCGGTCGGAACGACGACGGCGCGCGTGCTTGAGTCGCTCGCGCGCGGCGCACCGCTCGCCGGGCGCACCGACCTCTTCATCCTCCCGGGCTTCGAGTTCCGCCGCGTCGACACGCTCCTCACGAACTTCCACCTGCCGCGTTCGACGCTTCTCGCGCTCGTGATGGCGTTCGCCGGGATCGCGGAGACCCGCCGGCTCTACCGCGTCGCGATCGAAGAGCGCTACCGCTTCTACTCGTTCGGCGATGCGATGCTCCTGCGGTGAGCTTCACGGTCGTCGCGACCGACGGGGAGGCGCGCGCGGGCGTCCTTCGGACGGCGCACGGGGACGTGCCGACGCCCGCCTTCATGCCCGTCGGGACGAAGGCGACGGTCAAGGGGATTCACCCGGACCGGCTGCGCGAGCTGGGCGCGTCCATCGTCCTCGCCAACACGTACCACCTGAGCTTTCGGCCCGGCATCGACGTGCTCGACGAGCTCGGCGGCCTCCACCGCTTCATGGGTTGGGACGGCCCGATCCTCACCGATTCGGGCGGCTTCCAGGTCTTCTCGCTTCGTCACACGATCGTCGCAGCGGACGACGACGGGGTTACCTTTCGCTCCGTTTACGACGGGCAGCTCGAGCGCTTCACGCCCGAGCTCGCAGCCGAGATCCAGCGGCGGCTCGGCTCCGACGTGGCCATGTGCCTCGACGTGTGCCCGCCTGCCGACGTCGCGAGGGACGAGCTCGCGCTCGCCGTCGAGCGGACGACGGCGTGGGCGACCCGCCAGGCGCTCGCCCCCCGCGCGCCCGCCCAGCTCCTCTTCGGC
>JALZFU010000452.1 GCA_030861385.1 Actinomycetota bacterium | reverse complement strand
GTCCTCGAGGCGGCCGGCTACGACATGTCGCTGAACTCGAACGACTGGGCCTCGATTCAGTACCAGAACGCGAACAACTCGATTCGCGTGACGGACGCGTTCATGGAGGCGGTCGAGGCGAACGGCGACTGGAACCTCGTCGCGCGGACGGACGGAGCCGTCGTCCGGACCGTTCCAGCCCGCGAGCTCCTCAACCAGGCGGCCGACGCTGCCTGGCGCTGCGCCGATCCCGGGATCCAGTACGACACGACGATCAACGGCTGGCACACCTGCCCGAATTCGGGGCGGATCAATGCCTCGAACCCGTGCTCCGAGTACATGCACCTCGACGACTCGGCGTGCAACCTCGCCTCGCTCAACCTTATGAAGTTCCGCCGCGAGGACGGGGAGCTCAACGTCGAGATGTTCGAGCACGCGGTCGACACGATGCTCCTCGCCCAGGAGATCCTGGTCGGCTACTCGAGCTACCCCACCCCCGAGATCGACCGGAACGCGAAGGTGTATCGCCAGCTCGGGCTCGGGTACGCGAACCTCGGCGCGCTCCTCATGGCGCGCGGGCTTCCGTACGACTCGCGGGAGGGGCGAGCGTACGCGGCGGCCGTGACGGCGCTCATGACCGGCCGCGCCTACCGCAAGTCAGCGGAGATGGCGGCGCGGATGGGCTCGTTCGCCGGCTACCAGCCGAACGCCGGTGCCATGCTCGGGGTGATCGCGAAGCACCGTGCCGCCGTCGGGAACATCGAGGAGGCGCACTCCGTCCCGGCCGAGCTCCTCGGCGCCGCGCGCCAGGCGTGGGAGGACGCGCTCGAGCTCGGCGAGGTCTCGGGCTACCGAAACGCGCAGGCGACCGTCCTCGCGCCGACCGGGACGATCAGCTTCATGATGGACTGCGACACGACCGGGGTCGAGCCGGACTTCTCGCTCGTCAAGTCGAAGAAGCTCGTCGGCGGAGGCGAGATCACGATCGTGAACAAGACGGTGGCGATGGCGCTCGAGAAGCTCGGCTACGCGCCGGCCGAGGTCGACGAGATCGTCGCGTACGTCGACGACCGGAACACCGTCGTCGGTGCGCCGTTCGTGAAGGCCGAGCACCTGCCGGTGTTCGACTGCGCCGTGGGCGAGCGCGCCATCCACTACATGGGCCACGTGAAGATGATGGGCGCCGTCCAGCCCTTCATCTCGGGCGCGATCTCGAAGACGGTGAACGTGCCCGAGACGGTCTCCGTCGGCGACGTCCGCCAGGTCTTCGTCGACGCGTGGAAGCTCGGCGTCAAGGCGATCGCGATCTACCGCGACAACTGCAAGGTTGCGCAGCCGCTCGCCTCGAAGACGGCCTCGACCGCGACCGCGGCGCCGCCGCCCGTGCCGCTCGAGAAGGTCGAGCGCCGCCGGCTCCCGCTCGAGCGGACGGAGATCGGCCGCAAGTTCCAGGTCGGAGACTACGAGGGCTACATCCACGTCGGCCTCTTCGACGACGGGACGCCCGGCGACATCTTCGTCGACATCGCCAAGGAGGGGACGACCCTCGCCGGCCTCATGAACTCGTTCATGATCTCGGTCTCGCTCGGCCTCCAGTACGGCGTGCCGCTCGAGGTCTACGTCTCGAAGTTCAGCCACATGCGCTTCGAGCCCTCGGGCCAGACGAACGACCCCGACATCCGCGTCGCGAAGTCGCTCGTCGACTACATCTTCCGCTGGCTCGGCAAGAAGTTCCTGGACGCGGACACCCAGCAGGAGCTCGGGATCCTGAGCCCGGAAGTCCGTGCTCGCCTGTCGCAGGCGCAAGACATCCTCGAAGGCGCCGGGTCTTCGCCGACGCCGGCCGCGCCTCCCGGCCAGGCGGCCCTCTTCAACGCATGGGAGGACGCCGTCGAGTGCGCGAAGTGCGGCGGCCGCATGGTGAGAACCGGCAGCTGCTACACCTGCCGAGACTGCGGCCAGAACACCGGATGTAGTTAGACCGCGTCTCGCCGCGCTACCGAAGACGATCGCCGCTTCCGGAGATGTGATGGGAAGAGCGCTCGACGCAGCACCCTCATTCGGCGAGTTGGCGGCCGGGGAGCGGGAGGCACGGCGGCAGTGACGTCTCGACGCGTCCACCGCCGCCGCTCCGAGTCGCGCGCCTGACCGCTCGACCGCGCGCCCGATCAGCCGGCCTTGCGGAGCGCCGCGATGAGCTCGCCCTTGCCCATCTGAGACCGTCCCCGGATCCCCTTCTTCTTCGCGAGCTCGTAGAGCTGCTGCCGGTTTCGGTCGTCGAGCGAGTGCCCCGGCTCCCCGCCTCGCGCGCGGCCCCGTGCGCCCTGCTTTCCGAGCTCGCGGCGCGTCTCCTTCGGGAGATTCGCGAGGGTGCGCTTCTTCTTCGCGGCGGCTTGCGCCTTCTTCACGTTCTTCTTGGCCGCCTCGGCCTGCTTCTTCGTCGCCATGCCTCACCTCCTGCTTGAGAAGTGCGGCGGTGCGACGATCCTCAAACCTGCGGTCCTGCGACGGCGGCTCGCCGCTTCTAGCCGCCGCTGATCGCAGCGATTACGTCAGCGCGCGAGTCGGCGGCGAGCGGCGTCGCGAGCGTCGCGCGTTCGCCCTCGACGTACACGTGAATGTGGCGACGCAGATCGCCGCCGTCTTCGCAGAGGCGGTCTCGGAGGCCCGGCCACCGCTTCTCCAGATCGTCGATCGCTTCGCCCACCGTCGCCGCTTCGACCTCGAGCCGGCGTGGGAGGCCCGGGAAGAGCGGCGAGAGCGTGGACGGCAGGTAGAGCTCGGCCACGGCCTAGTCGATGACGGCGACCTCGACGGACGAGATGCCGGGTAGGTAGCTCGCGATTTCGGTCCACGTCTCGCCCTCGTCGGCGCTCGCGAAGACCTGGCCCGTGCTCGTGCCGAAGTAGAGTCCGGGCTCGTCGCGGGCGTCGATCGCCATCCCCTCGCGGAGGACTCCGAGGTATGCGTTTTGCTGGGGCAGGCCGCGGGCGAGGCGCTCCCAGCTCATCCCCGCGTCCCGCGTTCGCCAGACCGCTGCGCGGCCCTCGGGCATCACGCGGCCGTGCCCGGGGTCGACCGGGATGACGTAGAACGTGTCCGGGTCGTGCGGGTGAACGGCGGCTGCAAAGCCGAAGTCGGTGGGGAGGCCGTCGGTGATCTCCGTCCACGAGTGGCCACCGTCGTCGCTTCGGTGCATGCCGCAGTGGTTTTGCTGGAAGAACCGCTCGGCGTCGACCGGCGAGCGCACCAGCTTGTGGACGCAGTAGCCGACGACGTCCGGGTACTCAAGCGGCCACTCGGCGCGAAGGCCGCGGTTGCGCGGCGTCCACGAGGCGCCGTCGTCGGTCGTCTCGAAGATGCCGAAGCCCTGGACGATGACCCAGAAGCGCGACGGGTCGTCGTCGTCGAGCAGGATCGCCGGCATCCCGAGGTGGCCCGGCGGCTGGTTCGCGGGATCGTTCCATTTCTCCCGGCCCGGCAGCCCGTCGAGGGTCGAGAGGAGGGACCAGGTCGCGCCGCCGTCTCGGCTCTCGAAGACGCCGACCGCTTCGGCGCCGGCGAGCACCCGCCCGTGCGCGGCTGCGAGCCCCGAGACCTTGGAGAGCTTGAGCTGGCCGGCTCCGTCTCCGTCTCCGTACCCGAGCCCCTCGCTAGAGTGCTCCCAGCTCTCGCCCAGGTCGCCACTCCGCCAGACGGCGGAGCCGTGCCACTCGCTCGCCGCGGCCGCGTAGATCGCGCCGGAGTCCGCGTCGTAGATCGCCTGGTAGACCGGCCAGCCCTCGCAGAACGGCCCGCGAACGCGCCAGTCACGGCGATCGCCGTCGCTCTCGAGCAGGAAGCAGCCCTTGCGGGTTCCGACGAGGAGGACGGTCTGCGGCATTCGGCTCACCTCCGGTAGACGTAGCAGGCGCAGTCTCCCCGGTCCCGGCCGATGACGGAAGGGTCGCTGCGCGTCACTTCACCCGCTTAGACGGGTTGGGCCGGAAGAAGTCATCGCGCGAGAAGCGCCCGCGCCCGCCTCGCGCCGGGAAAGTGTGGGTAACCGAACCGACGCTCTCCGGATTCCTCCATTGGTCGCCGGCGTCCGTTCCGGCAGCGTGCTCGTCGCGGGAATTCGCTCGCGTCTCACTCGTTAGGAGCACCTAGCTGGCAAACCACCACGAAGGAGGAGAGCCCGTGCAAGCAGCCGAGCTAGCCGCAGATCCGCGGCGCTGGAAGGCCCTCGCCGTCCTCGGCGTCGCGTACCTGATGGTCGTCCTCGACGTCTCGATCGTGAACGTCGCGCTGCCGTCGATCCAGGCCGACCTCAAGTTCACGACCGAGGATCTCCAGTGGGTGGTGTCCGGGTACGCGCTCACCTTCGGCGGGTTCCTCCTGCTCGGCGGACGCATGGGCGACCTGCTCGGACGGCGGAGCCTCTTCATGGTCGGACTCGGGCTCTTCGCTCTCACCTCGCTCCTCGCCGGGCTCTCCGTCAACTCCGCGATGCTGATCGGCGCGCGGATCGCGCAGGGGGCGGCAGGCGCGATCCTCTCGCCCTCCGTCTTCTCGATCGTGTCCGTGACCTTCCGCGAGGGCTCGGAGCGGAACAAGGCGCTCGGGATCCTCGGCGGTATCGCCGGCTCCGGGGCTGCGATCGGCGTCCTTCTCGGCGGCGTCCTCACCGAGTACGTCGGCTGGGAGTGGATCTTCTTCGTCAACGTCCCGATAGCGATCGTGACGCTCTTCCTCGTGCCGCGCTTCGTGCGCGAGAGCCGCGCGGAAGGCCTCCTGAAGCACTTCGACGCCTGGGGCGCGGTCACGGTCACGGCGAGCCTCATGCTCCTCGTCTACGGCTTGACGCAGTCGACGCAGAACGGCTGGGGATCGCTCGAGACGATCGGCTCGCTCGTCGGGTCGGCCGTTCTCATGGCGATCTTCCTCGCGATCGAGCTGCGGTCGCGCTCGCCCCTCGTTCCGCTTGCGATCTTCCGCCGGCGGACGCTCTCGGGCGCGAACCTGATCGGCTTCGGACTCGGGACGATGATCTTCGGGATGTTCTTCCTCCTCTCGCTCTACATGCAGCAGGTGCTCGGCTACTCGGCGCTCAAGACCGGCGTCGGGTACCTCGCCGTCGCGCTGACCGCCGTCGCCGCGTCGGGGGTCTCGCAGGCTCTCGTCACCAGGTTGGGCGTGAAGCCGGTGCTCGTTTCCGGGATGGTCCTCCTCGGAGCCGGGCTTACCTACTTCAGCCAGGTCTCGGTCAGTGGCTCGTACGTCGGCGACTTGCTCCCCGGCTTCCTCCTGATCGGGGTCGGGCTCGGGTTCTCGTTCGTCCCGGTGTCGATCGCGGCGCTCGCGGGCGTCAAGGGTCCGGAGGCCGGTCTCGCGTCCGGGCTCATCAACACGAGCCAGCAGATCGGCGGCGCGCTCGGACTCGCGATCCTGACGACGGTCGCGACCACCCACACGACGAGCCTGCTCGAGTCGGGAACGGCCCGGCCCGAGGCGATGACGAGCGGGTTCAGCCTCGCGTTCTGGGTCGGGGCCGGGTTCGCGCTGATCTCGCTCGTGACGACGCTCGTCGTGCTCAAGCACGAGGATCTCGCGGCCGTCGACCCCCACGCGGCACCGGCTCCGGCCGCCTAGCTCCGAGA
>JALZFU010000445.1 GCA_030861385.1 Actinomycetota bacterium | reverse complement strand
GCCTGACGGATGGAGAGCTCGACAGGATCGTCGATCTGCTCGGGCGCGAGCCGAATCACTTCGAGCTCGCGGTCTTCTCCCTCCTCTGGTCGGAGCACTGCGCGTACAAGCACTCCGCGCTCCTCCTCCGTCGCCTGCCGACGAAGGGGCGAGGGGTCCTCCAGGGGCCGGGCGAGAACGCGGGAGTCGTCGACGTCGGCTGCGGCGAGGCGGTCGCCTTCAAGGTGGAGAGCCACAATCACCCGTCCGCGGTGGAACCGTTCCAGGGCGCCGCGACGGGCGTGGGAGGAATCCTCCGCGACATCGTCGCGATGGGAGCACGGCCGATTGCGCTTCTCGACGGCCTGCGGTTCGGCTCTCCCGGCTGGAAGTTCGACCGGGCGGTCGGCGGCATCGCTCACTACGGAAACTGCGTCGGCGTCCCGACCATCGGCGGCGACACGTTCTTCGACTCCGCGTACGCCGCGAACCCGCTCGTGAACGCGATGTGCGCCGGCGTCCTTCCGGCCGAGCGGGTGACGCGCGCGAGCGCGAGCGGCTGCGGGAACGCGATCGTCCTCTACGGGGCCGCGACGGGGCGCGACGGCATCGGCGGGGCGAGCATCCTGGCGAGCCAGGAGCTCTCAGACGAGGGCGAGGACAAGCGGCCAAGCGTCCAGATCGGCGATCCCTTCACCGGCAAGAAGCTGATCGAGGCAAGCCTCGCACTCGTCGAAGGCGGCCTCGTCGAGTCGCTCCAGGACCTCGGCGCCGCGGGACTCGCCTCCTCGCTCGCCGAGATGGCAGCCCGAGGCGGCGCGGGCATCGACGTCGAGCTCGACCTGGTGCCGCTCCGGGAGCCCGACCTCGACCCCGTCGAGATCATCACGTCGGAGAGCCAGGAGCGGATGGTCGCGATCGTCGCACCTGAGCGCGTGGCGGCCGTCGAGGCCGTCTGCCGGCGTTGGGAGCTCTCGGTCGCTCCGATCGGCGAGGTGACGGACACGGGCGAGCTCCGCGCCTTCTTCGGAGGCGACCTCGTCGGCGCGATTCCCGCCCGCGTCCTCACCGAGGGCGCGCCGCGGTATCGCGTTCGCGTCCACGCCCGAGAGCTCGCGGCGCCGATCACCCACGAGACGATCCGCGCCGAGCCGCGCGACCTCCTCGCGCTCCTCGCCTCGCCGAACGTCCGGACCCGCCGCGCCGTCTACGAGCGCTACGACCACCTCGTCGGGTCTCGCACCGTCCGCCGGCCGGGCCTCGACGCGGCCGTGGTACGACTTCGCCCGTCCCTTCGGGGGCTCGCCGTGTCGCTGGACGCGGCTGGGCGGATCGCGTTCCTCGACCCTCGGACGGGCGGCATGGTCGCCGTCCTCGAGGCGGCCCGAAACGTCGCCTGCGCAGGCGGGCGACCGGTCGCGGTTACGAACTGCCTGAACTTCGGAAATCCCGAGAAGCCGGAGGTGGCATGGGAGCTCGCCGAGGTGATCGAGGGGATGGCGGAGGCGTGCGAGGCACTCGAGATCCCGGTCGTCTCGGGGAACGTCTCCCTCTACAACGAGACCGACGGGAAGGCGATCTTCCCCACCCTCGCGGTCGGCTGCATCGGGGTCGTCGACGACGTGCGCGCCCTCCCCGGGACATGGAACGAGGGCGACCTCGTCCTCGTCTGTGGCGACCCCGAGCTCGCGCTCGACGGCTCCGAGTACCAGGCGCGCTTCCTCGGCGGCCTCGCCGGCCGCCCGCCGCGACCCGACCTCGGCGCCGAGGCCGCGCTCCTCTCCTTCCTCGCGGACGCGACCCCGCTCCTCACGGAGAAGACGCCGCGCTACCGCGTCGAGACGCGCGCGCGACCGCTCGCAGAGCCGATCCCGCACCCGCCGATCGCGCCGTCCGCCGACGAGCTCCTCGACCTCCTCGCCTCGCCGAACGTCGCCAGCCGCGCGCCCGTCTTCGAGCGCTACGACCACCTCGTCGGCTCGCGGACCGTCCGCCGCCCCGGCCTCGACGCGGCCGTCCTG
>JALZFU010000408.1 GCA_030861385.1 Actinomycetota bacterium | reverse complement strand
ACCGACGGGTCTCGATCCCGCTCGTCCTCGCCCTCCTCGCGACCGGCGTCTTCGCGCTCCTCGGCTGGGCGAGCGAGCGCGAGCGTCGCGAAGACCTCGCCGGTCGACATGCGGAGGAACTCGCGCGAGAGAAGACGGAGCACGCCCGCCGGGAGGGCGAGCTTCGCGCTGAGAAGGAGCGGCTCGAGTCCGAGCTCGCCGCGGCGGGGGCTCGAGTCGAGGAGCAGGCGGAGACCGAGCGGAAGCTCCGTGCGCGGATCGAGGGACAGGAGAAGGCGCTCGCGGAGCTCCGCCGGGAGTACGAGGGGCGCGTCGAGCAGCAGAACGAGGAGGTCGTCCGGGAACGGCGGGCGCGTGCCCGGACGGAGCAGTCGCGCCGCGAGGAGAAGGAGTGGGCGCTCCATCTCCGTCGGGAGATCATGCGCCTGCAGAAGGAAGGAGGCACGCTCGGGGACGTTCGAGACGTCCGTCTGCTCGTGCTTCGGATCGCGATCACGCTCGTCGGCGCGGAGAAGGGCCTTCTCCTCTCCCGTGACGACAGCGACCACGACGACCGCTTGGATCTCGTTTGCCACGAGGGCTTCCGGAACGACCCCTCGGACAGCGCGGTCGCACAGCGCTTCGCGCACGAGGTGATCGAGAAGGACCGGACGATCCGAGAGGACGACGAGCCCGACATCGCCCACGAGCGCCGGACGGCGGCCGACGAGGAGATCCAGAACCTGCTCGCCATCCCGATCTACATCGCGGACGAGTTCAGCGGGGTCGTCGTCCTCGCGAACAAGCCGGGCGGCTTCCACGAGTACGAAGACGAAGTTCTGCTCGCGCTCGGCGACCACGCCGGCGCGATCCTCCACAACACGCAACTCCAGGAGGAGCTTCGCTCCTCGTACGTCGCAACGGTCCGCGTGCTCGCCGACGCGATCGAGGCGAAGGATCGGTTCCTCCGAAGCCACGCGGACGACGTCGCGGCGTACGTCGCCGCCGTCGCCGACGCGCTCAGCCTCGAGCCGCGAAAGCGCGCGGAGCTCGTGTACAGCTCGCTCCTCCACGACGTCGGCAAGATCGGGATCAGCGAGCGGATCCTGATGAAGCCGTCGGAGCTGACGCCCGAGGAGTGGAGCATCGCCCAGCTCCACCCCCGCATCGGTTATCGGCTCGTCGAACAGGTCCCCGCCCTCCGCGCGATCCAGCTCGCGATTCTCCATCACCACGAACGCTGGGACGGAGACGGCTACCCGGCCGGCCTCGGGGGTGACGACATCCCGCTCGAGGCGCGCATCATCGCCGTCGCCGACGCGTTCAGCGCGATGACGTCCGACCGACCCTACCGGCGACGAATGACCGTCGAGGAGGCGTGCGCCGAGCTCGAGCGTTGCGCCGGGACGCAGTTCGACCCCGTCGTCGTCCGACTCTTCGTCGACGAGGTGCGGAGGCGCCCGCCGAGCGCCGAGGGCGACTCGCTCCACGAGGCGCTCGCCGATCCAGACATCGACGGTGGGAGCGGCGACCACGAACCGATCCTTGGAGCGACCTCGTTCGCGCTGACGGACAACCTGACTCTCCTCTACTCACGCCGTTACCTCCACGAGGCGGCCGCCGCCGAGGCGCACCGGGCGATCCGCCAGGACCGGCCGTTCATGGTCGTCCTGGTCGAGCTCGCCGACATCGCTCGCGTCAACGCAGACGAGGGCTACGCGGCCGGCGACGAGGCCATCCAGCGCGTCGCGCGAACGGTTCAGCGAGTCGCAGCGCGAAGCGGAGGAAGAGCCTGCCGTTACAGCGGCCGGCGAATCGCGCTGATCGCGCCAGGCGACGAGCGGGCGGGCGAGCAGTGTGCGAACGAGATCGCGGCCGCGCTCTTGGATGGACCGCGCGTCCACGCCGCGTGCGCGGTCTGGCGGCCCGGGGAGTCCGGTGACGACGTGATCTCGCGGGCGCGCGCCGAGCTCGAGACGCCCGAGTGGCGGCCGCCGACGACGCCGGGCGCACCGGGAGCGGTCGGCGCCTGGCCGCCGCGCTAGCCGGACGCCTGATGCCGCCCGCGCGCCGTTCGGAAGGCGCGACCGCGCCGGGGGCGGCGAGAGCGGGCACTATCCTCATCGCGTGGCAGGCTTGACGCTCGAGCGGCGTCGTCAGCTCACGCTGGCGGCGAGCATCATCGGGTCCTCGCTCGCCTTCATCGACGCGACGGTCGTCTTCGTCGCGCTTCCGACGCTCGAGCGCGACCTCGACCTCGGCATCACCGGGCAGCAGTGGATCGTCCTCTCGTACTCGCTCGCGCTCGCCGCCCTCTACCTCGTCGCCGGCGCCGTGGGCGATCGGTACGGGCGACGCAAGACGTTCGTGGTCGGCGCCCTCGCGTTCGCTGGCGCCTCGGCGTTCGCGGGCGCGGCGCCGAACGGATCCTTCCTGATCGTGGCGCGGGCGAGCCAGGGCGTCGCGGGTGCGTTCCTGACGACGAACTCGCTCGCGCTCCTTCGGAGCGTCTACGGCGACCGGGCAGGCCGCGCGATCGGACTCTGGACCTCGTTCACGAGCATCGCGACGATCCTCGGACCGCCGGCCGGCGGCGCGCTCGTCGAGTGGGTGTCGTGGCGGTGGATCTTCTTCATCAACCTCCCCTTCGCGGCCGCGACCGTCGTGCTCGCGCGTCTCGGACGCTGCCCCGAACGCTCGGTCGTCCGCGTCGGACGGTTCGACATCCCGGGAGCCGTGCTCGCCGCCGCCGGCCTCGCGCTCCTGACGTACGGACTCGTCGAGGGGACGGAGGACGGCTTTGCCGACCTCTGGTGGGCGTTCGTGATCGTGGTGATCGCGCTCGCCGCGTTCCTCGCCGTCGAGCGCCGCGTCGCGGAGCCGATGCTCCCGCTTGCTCTCTTCCGCAGGAGAAATTTCGCCGTCGCAAACCTCGAGACGTTCCTCGTCTACGGGGCGATCTACGGGAACCTGGTCTTCTTCCAGCTCTTCCTCCAGTTCCTCGGCTTCTCCCCCTTCCGGGCGTCCCTCTTCACGATCCCGACGAGCACGGTGATGATTCTCCTCGCCGCCCGTTTCGGTGCGCTCGCGGACCGGCAGGGCCCGCGTCTCTACCTGACCGCCGGCCCCGCCCTCCTCGGCGTCGGCCTCCTGTCTCTCTGTCTCGTCGACGGGCGCGGCGACTTCTGGCCGCCGGCGGTCGTATCGCTCGCCGCCTCCTCGCTCGGCCTGGCGATGATCGTCGCGCCGATCACGGCGACCGCCCTAAAGTCGGCGCCGTCGCAGTTCGCGGGCGTCGCCTCCGGGATCAACTCGACGGTGTCGCGCGTCGGGAGTCTGCTCGCGATCGCGATCATCGGCCTCGTCGTCTCGCTCGTCTTCCACGCCGGCGTCGACGCGGGCGAGGCCGTTCCACTTGCGAAGGACGAGAGTGACGCCGAGCTTCGCGCCGCGTCGATCGACGCGTTCCGGGCCGGCATGGCCCTTGCGGCGCTCCTGGCGTTCGGAGGAGCAGCGGTGGCGGCGGTCGGGATTTCGAACGCGGAGGCCCGGGAAGAGGTGCCTACGGAGGCGGCACCGGCGCCAGCCGGAAGGTGAGCGAGCGGGAGCATCGGCTCCGCGACGCGGCGCTCGACGACGAGGAACGCGGCGAGCGCGACCACCACGATCACGAACGCCCACCAGAGGTCGGCAAAGCCGTCCTCCGTCCCCTCGACGAGTCCGTACGTCAGGAGCGCGAGGCCGGCGGCGGCGAGCACG
>JALZFU010000366.1 GCA_030861385.1 Actinomycetota bacterium | reverse complement strand
CTCACCATGGGCTTTGCCTGGGTGGTCGGAGGGCTGGCTCAGCCAGACGCCTACAGCTCGGCAGACGACGACATCTCCGACCTAGGCGCGCTCACCGCCTCGAGCGCCTGGATCTACAACCAGATCGGAGCGAATCTCACCGGGCTCCTCATCGTCACGTTCGCGCTCGGGCTTTGGCAAGCGCTCTCGCCCGACCTGCTCGGCCGGGTCGGTGCGGGCGCGCTCGTTGTCCTCGGCGTGGGAGTGTTCCTCGACGGCATCTTCCGCCTCGACTGCCGGGGGATCGACACCGGCTGTCAGAACGAGTCGTGGCATGCGGACGCGCACAAGATGGAGGGGCGCGTGACCACCGCCGCGACCTTGGTCGCACCAATCGTTCTCGCCTTCGCGTTTCGGCGCCTTCCCGCCTGGCGCGACACCTGGCTTCCCACCCTCGCCGCGCTCCCGGCGGCGATCGTGATTGGGATTCTCTTCTCGGCCCTCGGCGACGGAGCGGCGACGCGGGCGACCACCTTCACCTGGACTCTCTGGCTCGCATTCATCGCCTTTCGCCTGCTGCAAAAGGGCCAAACGATTGCCATGGAACGAAGGCACGAAGACGGCGCGTATCCGGCTGGATAGCTCACGCGTACCTCCTCGCCCATTCCGCCTACGCCGTTCCGGCGAACGCCCTGGGCGGCGACGTCGACCGGCTGGAGCCCGGCCCGAACGGCGGCGTGCTCGTCGGCGCGCCACGTTGATACGTGCCGAGTCTCGAACCACCGCGGCGCGTTCTCGGTGCCGTCGCCGCAGGACGACGCGCTGCTCTGGTCATCGTGACGACGTGACGGCTAGGTGCCGACAAGCTGCTTGAACGCAGGCTCGTCGCGAATGGGATCGAGGTCGGCGTCCTCCTTCGCGAGCGAACGAAGCTCCTCCGACCGCTCCAGCGCGAGCCTCAAGTGCTCGATCGCATCGTCCGTCCGGCCCGCGAGCGCCTCGCAGCACGCGAGGTTGTACATCGGCTCGGCGTACTCTGGATTGGCCTCGATTACCGCGCGCCCGCGATCGGCCACCTCGGCGTACCTGCCCGCCTCGTAGAGCGGCCTGAGCGGCATCCAGATCTCCCAACCGTCAGGCTCGTACGCCTGTCCGGGAACGCCGCCGACGGCGACGATCGTCGTACCCGGCTCGTCCGCGAATGCGGTTCGCTTCACACCCGGGCGGACGTAGACGAACGTGCCGGTCGGCGCTTCTAGGCGTTCGCCGTCGAGCTCGAAGGCGGCGCGCCCGCGGGTGACGACGTAGAGCTCTTCGTTCCCGTCGTCGGCCTCGTCGTGCTCGTTGAGGATCCGATCGCCGGCGTCGGCGCCCGTCCAGGCGTTGATGCCGAACGACGTGATGCCGAAGTAGTGGCGGATCGGTCGCAGGGGTTCACGGCCGTCGGTGATCTCGGCGATCTCGTCAAGGCGCGCGACCGCGTAGCCAGTCATCCGTCTTCTCCCATCCGTCGTCGGATGGCCGATTGTAGGAGGCTCAGTTTCCCCAGAGCGGCCGCACCTCGATCGTCCGGCGCGCAGCAGCCGGGGTCGGCACAGCACTCCTCTGGACGTCGGCGTGATTGGCAGGCTCCTCATCGCGCTCGGCCGGCCCTTCACAGACGCGCCCATCGGGTCGATGCGGCGGAAGTTCGAGCGCACGCTCTGGCGCGAGAGCTCGCCGATCTGCCCGGCCATCTCGACCCCGGTCGGCCGCCGCCGCCCACGACGAACGTGAGCAGCATTGCCGCGAGCGCCGCAGCACGCCGCGGATCGCGGGCGCATGGCGCCCTCGGAGAGGATGCACGTCGCGACCTGGTAGATCAGCGGCTGGAACAGGTGGTAGGTGTTGCGCTCGACGACCGTGACCGTGACCGGCACGATTCGCAGATGTTTGGCGAAGGCCGCCGAAGCCTGCACCGACGGGCAGTCCCCGGAAGACGCCGGAGGCGACGTTCGCAGCTCCCTGCACGACGAAGTCGCGCGAGACGCTGCGCAGCGAGCCGACGGGGTTGGCCACCTCTGGCTAACGCCCGCGCCCTGGACGACGAGGCGTCTCGGGACGCCGACGGGTCAGGCCGTCGCGGCCACGTAGACGACGAACGCGAGCCACAGCGCCGCCCAGAGCGCAACGGCGCGGCCGATGAAGCGCCTTCGGACCTGGAGCTCGAAGAGGGCCAGCAGGCCGCCCACGACGGTGAGCAACCCGACCACGATGGAAGCGGTTTCGAGGTTCCAGTCGGTCGCGGCCAGGCCGAATGCGACGGGCAAGGTCGACTGGAAGACCATCGCCCCGGTGATGTTCCCGAGGGCGAGCGTGTCCTTGCCGTCCCGCACCCAGAAGACGCTGTTCACCTTCTCGGGCAGCTCGGTGGCGAACGGGGCGATCACGAGCGACAGCACGAGCGGTGCGATCCCGAGGCTCTCGGAGGCGTGGATGATCTCGTCGACGAAGATGTGCGCTCCGCCCACGATCGCGCCGAGCGCGACTACGAGCTGCACGAGCACCGTGCCGATGCGCGGCGGGTCGCTCTTCGTCATGTCGAACGACAGCGGCTTCAACTCCTCCTCCTCCGCGACCTCGCCGCTGTGCGCGAGCGTGAAGCGCACGTAGGCGGCGTAGGCGGCGACGAGGAGCACCGCCCCCGCCACCCGGAGCCAGCGGGGGACGTCGACGATCCCGAGCACGAACCCGCCCGCGAAGCAGACGAGGAAGAAGGCGAGGTCGCGCTCGAGCGTGGGGAAGTGCACCTCGAGCCCCTTGCCCTGGGGCCGGCGCCGCCGCCAGCCGTACGCGGCACCCCCCACCAGCGCCATGGCCGCGGTCGAGAGCAGGAAGGGGGCGCCGAGGATCGCGCCCACCGCGACGTCCGCAGATCCCTCGCCACCCTCGACGACCGCGGTCACGGGGATGAGCGACTCGGGCAGCGCGGTGGCGACCGCGGCGAGCAGGCTTCCGACGGCCCCCTGTCCGAGCTCGAGCTTCGCGCCGAGCCATTCGACTCCATTCGTGAAGAGGAGCGCCCCGGCGAGCAGGATCAGGATGCTCACGGGGAGCAGGGCGATCGTCGCCACGTGCGCAGTCTCCCATCCAGGGCAGGCAGAGCTCTCGGACGGGGAGGATCTCCGTTCGCTGACTGCGAGCGCGGCGGAGATCGGCGATGCAGACGTAGGGGCGCAGCGGGTCGGCGCAGCCCCTGGAGCGCTCGTCCTGCCTGCGGCATAGTCGGGTGAACGCGGCGATCGGGGCCTCCCGCAGAAACTGAGTTCTGACGGCAGCGCGGCCGGTGCGCCGAGGCGAGGCGCCGCGTCGCCACAGTTGCCGCCCTCGCGGGTGGCGGCGCGGTCCTTCTGTGGCTGCCGACCTCGTCGCCTTCGCGATCGACCACTGGCTCGCGCACCTTCTCGAGACGCTGACCGGCGTCCGAGTGGGCTACCTCATCGCCGCAGTCGTGGTGCGGACGGCGCAGACGACGCTGACGGCGCTCGCGTGGCTCGCCATCCCGCGAGGTGCGTACGAGGCGTCCGCATCTCGTTCGCGCCCGTGCTGACGTCCTACGCCGTCGGCGTGGCACTGAACGGCTCCTCCCGGCGAACCTCGGGACGCTCGTGACGTTGTTCATGCTCGTCGCGATCGTTCGGCGCTCGACGTTCGCGGGTGTCGCCTCCGGCTATGCCGTCCACAAGCTGTTCTTCGTCACCGCCGGTGGCGTCGTCTACCTCTACCTCTTCCTGAGCGTCGGCGAGGCGGTCGATATCGAGCTCGGCTTCCTGCGCGGCCGCCCGCTTCTGACGCTTGCCATCGCGGCCGGCGCCGTGGCGCTCGCGACGCTCCTCGTTCCCGTCACGTCGCGGAGGCTGCAACGCGTGTGGAGCGACGTCAAGACGGGTGCGCGCATCTCGGCAGCCGGGGGGCATACGTCGTCCGCGCCCTCGTCCCGGAGGCCGCCGCTACGTCGCAAAGTTCGCCGTGATCGCCGTCTTCTTCGCCGCGTACGACATCCCGGTGACCTTCCACGACCTCGTCGCAGTCGTCGGCGGCAATTCGCGAGCTCAGGCTCGCGGTGCTGGCGCTCGAGTCTTGGCGAAGGGCAAACAGGCGCCTATTCGGTCAAACGCCATGCCCTCGAAGTCGCTACGCCGAGAGCGCCCGAAGAAGTTGGTCTTCACTGTCCCCAGGCTTCCTACGATGACGGGGCGCTGGGGGTGATCGTTCCCGCGATCGGGAGCTTCACGTGCGCCCACGTCGGGAACGGGCATAGAGCGCGGCGTCGGCGCGGCCGACGAGCGCCTCGACTGTATCCCCGCGCTCGAACTCGGCCAGGCCCACCGTTACAGAAGCGCTCGCGTCCCGCTCGCTCAACTCCCTTGCCGCAAACTGGAAACGTCGCTGCGCGCTCCGAAGATCCGCACCTGGAAGCGCACACACGAACTCGTCCCCTCCGTAGCGAACGATGAGATCGTACGACCGAAGCCCAGCTCTCAGCGCGGACACGAGATCGCGGAGGAGTTGGTCACCCGCAGCATGCCCGCGCGTGTCGTTGATTGTTTTGAGACCGTCGACATCGACGAACGCGACCACGAGCCGACCGTCCGTTCGCCGGGCTCGCTCGATCTCGCGACGGAGATCGATCAGCCCCCGATCGCGCCGGAGCGCTCCTGTCAGA
>JALZFU010000354.1 GCA_030861385.1 Actinomycetota bacterium | reverse complement strand
GGGTGGGACCGACGCCGAGCTCCGACGCCGGTCCGTCGAGGAGATCGCGAGCGCCGGCTTCGACGGCCACGCGCTCGGCGGGCTCTCGATCGGCGAGGACCGCGGCGCCATGATCGCGACCGTCGAGTGGGCGGCGCCGCTCCTACCGCGCGAGCGCGCCCGCTACTTCATGGGTATCGGGGATCCGCTAGGGATCCTCGACGTGGTCGAGCGCGGGATCGACATGTTCGATTCCGTGCTCCCGACCCGCCTGGGGCGAACCGGTACGGCGCTCACGTCGGAGGGACGGTTGAACATGCGGAACGCGCGCTTTGCCCACGACGAGCGGCCGCTCGAGGAGGCCTGCCCGTGCCCGGCCTGCGCGCGGTTCTCGCGCGCGTACCTGCGCCACCTCGTGACGCAACGAGAGCTTCTCGGGCTGGTACTTTTGTCCGAGCACAACGTGCGGTTCCTAGTCGACTTGACCGCCGGGGCGCGCACCGCCATCGAGCGTCACGAGTTCACCCGGTACCGGGAGCTCGTGCTCGGCCGGCTCGGGCGCGAGGCAGCCGCCGGCCTGGAGACCAAGGTGTAGATGGACATCGTCTTCCTCATCCTCATCATGTTCGTCTTCGTGTACCTCCTGCTGATCCGGCCGCAGCGTCAGCAGCAGCGCCGTCACACGGAGATGCTCGACAACCTCAAGGTTGGCGACGAGATCATCACGGCGGGAGGGATCTACGGCGACGTGACCGAGGTTCAGGCCGACCGCGTTTCTGTCGAAATTGCGGAGGACGTGGAAATCGAGGTTGCCAAGCGCGCGATCGCGAGCGTCGTCCCCCCGGAGGAGGAGACGCCGGACGAGACCGAAGACGCGCTCGACGCCGGGGCGACCTCCGACGTGGAGACGCCGCCGGTCGAGGAGCCCGAGCCCGTCGCCGAGGCGAAGCTCTCCGAGGAGGACGCCGCCCGCCGGTAGGGCGAGCGGGCCGTCGTGCGGACCTACGTCCTCATCCTCCTCGGCCTCGTCGGCGCGCTCGTCGCGGTCGGGGTCCTGGCGCTCTTCCGACAGCCGACGCTCGGGCTCGACCTCCAGGGCGGGCTCCAGATCGTCCTCCAGGCGGAGGCGCCCAAGGGCCAGAACGTCACCAGCGACGGCATGGATCGCGCCATCGAGGTGATCCGAAACCGGGTGGACAAGCTCGGCGTCGCCGAGTCGGAGATCCGCCGTCAGGGCAGCGACCAGATCAACGTCGAGATCCCCGGGATCCACGACCCCGGCCGCGCCGCCGAGATCATCGGGACGACGGCGCAGCTCGAGTTCTACGACCTCGAAGGCGACGTCGTCGGCCCCTCGAAGGGGCCGCTCGCCGCGCCCGTGCAGCCGTCGACGACGCTCCCGCAGCTCCTGACCCCGGGGAGCAAGGTGAAGCCCGGCGACGAACCGAACGCCTGGTACCTCTTCTCGAAGGATCGAAAGCAGCTGCTCGCCGGGCCGGCCGACACGCGCGCCGAGCTCCTCGCCGACATCGAGGGCGGGAAGGCTCCCGAAGGGGCTCGCTTCTACGTCGTCCCCGAGGGGCGGGTCGTCCTCACGTGTGGCGAGACGAACACGCGGCTCTGCCCCGGTGGCGACGCCGGCGCCTTCCAGCCCGCGCCGAACACCACCTACTACTACCTCTTCCGCTACCAGCCGAGCGATCGGAAGGAACCCGTCCCGGAGCTCACGGGAACCGACCTGCGCCTCCAGGGGACGCAGCAGGACTTCGACGGCGGGCGCCCGATCGTGACCCTCGAGTTCACCGACAGGGGCGGCGACAAGTTCCACGAGATTACGCGCGAGCTCGCGCAGCGCGGGCGCCGCGTCGCCGACCTCCTCGGGGTCTCCACGAGCACCGAGCAGTCGCGCCAAGCAGCGCTCCAGCGGTTCGCGATCGTGCTCGACCACGAGATTCGCTCCTTCCCGACCATCGACTTCGTCGGCTCGACCGCGGACGGGATCGCGGGCGGTCGCGCGCAGATCACCGGGCTCGACGACGTCGGCGAGGCGAAGGACCTCGCCCTCGTCCTCCAGACCGGCGCGCTTCCCTACTCGTTCACGCAGCTCGAGCGGACGGACATCTCGGCGACGCTCGGCGAGGACTCGCTTCGCGAGGCGTACATCGCCGGCCTCATCGGGCTCGCGCTGGTCGTCCTCTTCCTGCTCGTCGTCTACCGGTTCCTCGGGCTGGTCGCGATCATCGGGCTCGCGATCTACGGCGCCTTCCTCTACGGCGCGATCCTCGCCTTCAACGTGACGCTGACGCTTCCCGGCTTCGCCGGTCTCATCCTGACGATCGGGGTCGCGGCCGACGCGAACATCGTCATCTTCGAGCGGATCAAGGAAGAGGTCCGCGCCGGGAAGTCAGTTCGCGCGGCGATCGGAGCGGGCTACCGGAAGGGGTTCTCGACCATCGTGGACGGCAACGTCGTGACGATGATCACGGCGGCCGTGCTCTTCCTGATCGCAACCGGCGGCGTCCGCGGCTTCGCTCTCATGCTCCTCGTCGGGACGCTGATCTCGATGGTGACCGCCGTCCTCGCCACGCGCGCCCTCCTCGGGCTCGTGGCCGGGTTCCGCTGGTTCGACGACCCGGCGTTCATGGGCGCGAGCGCGGACCGGATCCCGAGCTGGCAGCGGCTCGACTTCATCGGCCGGCGGAGAATCTGGTTCGCGATCTCGGGGATCGTCGTTCTCGTCGGCGCCGTCTCGCTCGGCGTGCAGGGCCTGAACCTCGGGATCGACTTCCGCGGCGGGAGCCAGGCGACGTTCGAGACGCCGAGGCCGCTACCGGTCGAGCGGGTCCGCCAGGAAGCCGCGGCCATCGGCCAGACCGACGCCGTGATCCAGGGCCGCGGCCAGGAGACGAACGGCGGCTACCGGCTGTTCTCGCTGAAGACGGAGTCCCTGCCGCGCGGGGAGCAGGACCGCCTCCAGAGCGCCCTCCAAGAGGACCTCCAGGCGACAAACTTCGGCTTCAAGAACGTCTCGGCGAGCTTCAGCGAGCAGATCCTCCGCGGCGCGGTCATCGCCATCGTCGTCTCGCTCCTCCTGATCGTCGCCTACGTCTCGTTCCGCTACGAGTTCGCGTACTCGGTGCCCGTCCTCGTCGCGATGGCGCACGACGTCCTGATCGCGGTCGGCGTCTACTCGCTCTCGGGGCGGGAGGTGACCGCCTCGAGCGTCGCTGCACTCCTCACGATCCTCGGCTACTCAATCTACGACACGATCATCATCTTCGACCGCGTGCGCGAGAACGTGCAGATCATGCGCCGTTCCTCGTTCGCCGCGATCGCGAACCAGTCGCTCTGGGAGACGATCCGCCGCTCGCTCGCGACAACCTTCATCGCGCTCCTCCCGGTCGCGTCGCTCTTCGTCTTCGGCGGCGAGACGCTCAAGGACTTCGCCTTCGCGATCCTGATCGGCGTCGGCTCGGGCGCGTACTCGACGATCTTCATCGCCACGCCGCTCCTCGTCGTCCTCAAGGAGCGCGATCCCGAGTACGCGAAGCGGAAGGACGTCGGCCTCGTGGAGAAGCTCGAGCTCGCGCCCGAAGCGGACGGCCAGCCGGCGCCGGCGGAAGCGCCGGCCGCGGTCGTCGCTCCGGCGCCGGCCGAGGAG
>JALZFU010000351.1 GCA_030861385.1 Actinomycetota bacterium | reverse complement strand
CCGTCGTCGTCTGCTCGCTCTACGTCGCCTCGCTCTTCGCCGCGAGCGCGGGCATCACGTGGGCGATCGGCGGCTGGTGGCCCGACCGCTTCGTCGTCCCCGCCGTCGAGCTCGCCGCCGCGGTCGTCGTCATCGTCGCGCTCTCGCTCCTCGGCTCGATCTTCCTCTCGGCGACCGCGAACGGGATCGCCATCTTCATGCTCTTCGGCGCCGGGCTCGTCGCAGGGCTCCTCGGTCAAATCGGCGAGGCGCTCGGATCCGACACGCTGACCGACATCTCCAGGTGGACGTCGTGGGCGCTTCCCTTCGAGGCGCGCTACCTGGACGGACTGAACGCGATCAGCTCGGAGAGCTTCGGGCTGACCGCGCAGGCGCTCCAGCTCGGCCCGTTCGGAGGCGCGCAGGCGGCCGGAGGGTGGCTCGTTCCGTGGACGCTCGCGTACCTTGCGGCGCTCGCCGTCCTCGGGCTCGTCGCGTTCGCGCGGCGCGACCTCTAGCCGGCCTACAGGTCGCGCGCGAACGCGAGGTTCTCGGGGCGAAGGGTCTCGTCCGATCCGAGGTAGGCGTGCTTCGACATGTCCGGGCTGTAGCGGCTCGCGGGCGGTCTCCGGCCCAACGCCTCGGCCATCGCACGCGTGTGGTGCGGTCCGTTCCCGCAGCAGACCCCGAGATAGCGGACCCCGAGCTCGTGCGCCGCCCGCGCGAACTCCCCGATCTCGTAGCGGTTGCAGACGAACGGGTCGAGTGCGGTCGGAAACGGCTGCCCGCCCGGGATGCAGTCGCAGTCCGGGTCGGTGAGCGCCTGGAAGGTCGGCTCGGCCTCGGTCGTCCGGTACGGGACGGGGAGCGCGGCGACGGGGACGTCGACGGCCTCGACGATCGCCGCGAGCTCGGGGAGCATCGTGCGCGGCCCGCGGATGCAGTTCAGCCCGACCACGTCGGCGCCCGCGTCCGCGAGCCGCCTGCACGCCTCGGCCGGCGACCAGCCCTCGCGGGTCACCGCCCGGCGATGGAGCGCGAGCGTCACGACCGCCGGAAGGCCGGCGGCCTTGATCGCCTCGAGCCCGAGGAGCGCTTCCTGCGCGTAGGAGTAGGTCTCGGCGATGACGAACTCGGCGCCCGCGTCGGCGGCCCAGCCGACCTGCTCCTCGAACATGCCGCGCACCTCACGCTCGGACTCGCGGTCGTCCGGGTCGTAGACGTTCGTGTTGCAGATGTCCCCCGCGAAGAGCGTGCCTGTTTCCTCGGCGACCTCCTTCGCGAGGGAGAGCGCCTGGCGGTTGATCGGCTCGAGGTCCGCTTCTCGGCCGATGATCCTGAGCTTCTCCCGGTGCGCGTAGTAGGTGAAGGCCTCGACGACGTCCGAGCCCGCGTGGACGAACTCGCGGTGGAGCGCCACGACGAGCTCGGGATGCTCGAGGACGACCTCCGGCACGAACGCCCCCGCTTGCAGGTAGCCGCGCCGCTCGAGCTCGAAGAGGTAGCCCTCGGCGCAGATGACCGGCCCGTCGGCGAGCCGCTCGAGGAGGCTCGGTCTCCCGTCGGAAGCCATGCGCGGAGACTAGCGATCCCGCGGGCGCGACGGGCTCGGCGCGACGAGCACGGTGTTCGGGCACTCGGCGTATGCCCCTGTTGGGGGAAGACCGACCCGCGTCCCGCTCGTACGGTGTGGACGTTTCCCCTTTCAACTGCGGATCGCGCGGATGCGCGACGAAGGGAGTTTTCATGCGGCAGGATCATCCTTTGGATCGGCGTGCGCCGAGTGCGCCCGACTTGCGATCGAGCGCCGTCTGGGGGCGAGGCGGGCGCGGTCGGACGGCTGCGATCGTCTTCGTCTTCGCACTCGTGAGCGTGCTTCAGCTCGCGCTCGCAGTCACGGCCAGCGCCGCCCGGATGCCGGCAACGCTCCGCAGCCAAGCGCTCGCGACCCCGTCTGCGAAGTTCAACGTCATCGTCGGGGGGGCTCGCGGCGCTAGCACGAGCGCGGTCGCGAGCGCGATCACGAGCGCGATCAAGTCGAACCCCGGAACCGCGAAGGGGATCAAGCGGAAGTACGTCACCGTTAACGCGGCCGCCTCGGAGTTGACGGGCGCGCAGATCAACGCGCTCGACAAGAACCAGACGATCGGAACGATCGTCTCCGACGCGAAGGTCGGAGCGAAGGGGACGCTCACGAACCCGCAGCTTTGGCCCGACGTCGCCGGCGTACGCGACTTCTGGGTCGGAAGCCAGCCGAAGCCGGCGACGATCGCGGTCGTCGACAGCGGCGTCGATGCCTCTCGCGCCGACCTCGCCGGCCGGGTCTCGGCCCAGGTGACGCTGACCTCGTCGGCGGCGAACTCCACGGGAGACGGACGCGGTCACGGCACCTTCGTCGCGAGCCTCGCCGCCGGCGCGGGTGACGACTACGCGGGCGTCGCTCCCACGGCGAACATCGTCTCGCTCGACGTCCTCGACGACAGCGGGATGGGGATGACGAGCGACGTGATCGCGGCAGCGGACTGGATCTACCAGAACAAGGGCAAGTACAACATCCGCGTCGCCAACTTCTCGCTCGGCTCGTCGACGCAGTCGAGCTTCATGTACGACCCGCTGGACAAGGCGGTCGAGAAGCTCTGGCTCTCGGGGATCGTCGTCGTCGCGGCGGCAGGAAACGACGCTGTCAGCGGCGCGGCGAGCGGCGTCCCCTACGCGCCCGCGAACGACCCGTTCGTGATCACCGTCGGCGCGATCGACAGCAACGGTACGCTCACCGCTTCCGACGACTTCGCCGCTCCCTGGTCGTCATTCGGATACACGCTCGACGGCTTCGCGAAGCCCGAGCTGAGCGCGCCTGGACGGTACATCCGAGGAGCGGTTCCGTCGACGTCGACGATGTACAACGAGCATCCCGAGCGGGTCGTCGCCCCGGGGTACATGTGGATGTCCGGGACCTCGTTCTCGGCGCCCATCGTCGCGGGCTCGGCTGCCCAGCTTCTCGGCGCGCACCCGTCCTGGACGCCCGACATGGTGAAGGGCGCGCTCATGCTCCGCGCCCAGCCGGGCTCGAACCCGACGTCGCTCGCGATGGGAGTCGGCGAGATCAAGGCCGGAGCCTCGAACAGCGGAAGCGACGCGCCGAATCCGAACGCGGCCCTGAACAGCTTCCTCATCGCCGACCCGAACGGCGGCACCGTGCCGGTCTTCGACGAGGCGGCGTGGAACAGGACGGCGCAGGCCGACGCTGCCTGGAACCGCACGACGTTTGAGAGCGCCGCCTGGAACAGCGCGGCCTGGAACCGGGACGCTTGGGCGACCGCGGCGTGGAACCGGACGTACTTCGCCTCGGCGACGTGGAGCGCGGGGCAGACGACGGACGGCGTCCTTCCCGACGCTGCCTGGCACCGCGGTACCTGGGTCGAGTAGCGACGGCACGCGGACGAGGGGCGATGAGCGCGGTACCGAACGACGTCTCGTTCGTCGGCGAGCTCGCCGAGGAGGGGCCGAAGGAGTCGCTTACCGCCTCCGCGTACGCCTACCTCGCCGCCGTACTGGTCGGGGCTGCTGGCGCGACGGCGCTCGCCGTCGGAGCGCCGCAGCCCTTCGGCCCCGACGCCTGGCCGCTCTTCGGGATCGTC
>JALZFU010000326.1 GCA_030861385.1 Actinomycetota bacterium | reverse complement strand
ACATCCAGTAGCCCTCGTCGAAGAGGCCGACCTCGTCGAGGGCGCTCCTCCGGAGCAGGAGCGCGCACGCCATCGCCCAGTCGACCCGCCGCGGCTCCGCCCCTCCCGACTGGACGACGCCCGCCCGCGCGAGCGTGAGAGCGCCGACAGCGGCGGTCGCCGGCGTCGGGAACCGCCAGGCCGACGCCTGCTCGCGCCCGTCGGGGTAGCGGATTCTGGGCGCGAGCGCCGCGACGTCGGGGTGGGCGTCCAGATACTCGACCAGGTGGCGAAAGGAGCCGGACTCGACGGTCGTGTCCTCGTTCAGGACGTAGACGTAGCGGCCGCGCGTCGCGCGGATGACCGTGTTGTGGTTCGCGCCGAAGCCGGCGCGGTACGGCTGCTCGATCACGTGCGCCCACGGGAACCGTTCCCGCACCGCCGCCGCCGACCCGTCCTCCGAGGCGTTGTCGAGGACGACGACCTCGACGTCGACGTCCGCGAGGTCGGAGGCGAGCGACTCGAGGCAAGCGAGGAGCAGGTCGCGGCTCGACGTGTTCACGATCGAGACGGTGACGTCGGGCGCGGGGGAGGCGGACTCGCTCACCGAGTGAGGCCGCGAGCGGCGAGCGCCTCGTAGGCGTCGTCGACGCGGTCGGCGGCGGCCTGGCCCTCGAGCCAGTCGAGGAGGTCGGCCATCCCGTCCTCGAACGTGATCGCGGGCTCGAAGGCGAGGAGCTCCCTCGCCCGCGCCGTGTCGGCGTAGCAGTGGCGAACGTCCCCGGCCCGAAATTGCCCGACGACCTCGGGCTCGATCTCGACGCCGATCCCGCGCGCGAGAACACGAGCGACCTCGAGGACGGACGTCGCTCGTCCCGTTCCGATGTTGACCGCATGCCCGTCCGCCGCTGAGCTCGAGAGCGCGAGTGAAGACGCGCGTGCGATGTCGCGCACGTCGATGAAGTCGCGCGTCTGGAGCCCGTCCTCGAACACGATCGGCGGGCGGCCGTTCAGGAGCCGCGAGGCGAAGATCGCGACGACGCCCGTGTACGGGTTCGAGAGCGCCTGCCGCGCGCCGTACACGTTGAAGAAGCGAAGCGCCACCGCGGGGACGCCGTAGGCGGCCGCGACCGCCAGCGTCAGCTCCTCGTGGTCGCGCTTCGTGACGGCGTAGACGGACGTCGGCCTGAGCGGCTTCGTCTCGGCGGTCGCCTCGGGCTCGAGCCGCGTCCCGTCCTCCGCCAGGACCTCCCATTCACGGCGGCGGAGCTGGTCGGTGGAACGCAGGCCGGGGGCGAGGCCGCGCTCGCCGGTGACCGGGTTTCGGTACTGGCCCTCGCCGTAGATCGACATCGACGAGGCAACGAGCACCTTCGCGATCCGATCGCGCCGCTTGACGACCTCCTCGAGGAGGACGGCGCACCCGAGCGTGTTCACGGACACGTAGCGCTCGATCTCGTACATGGACTGGCCGACGCCGACGGCGGCCGCGAAGTGGACGACGGCGTCGACGTCGGCGAGAGCCTCCGCGCAGGCGGCGCGGTCGCGGACGTCCCCGAGTCGAAGGTCGACCTCCGGGTGGAGGTACCCGGGCGCACCGTCGCCGGCGTGCACCTGGCGATCGAGCACGTCGAGCGCGCGCACGTCGTGGCCGTCGGCGAGCAGGCGGTCGGCCACGTGCGAGCCGATGAACCCGGCTCCGCCCGTGATCAGTACGCGCATCGGCTCCGCATGGCGAGGCTGCTAGCCGGTGAACTCGGAGTGAACCCGCCGGAGGGCGTCGATCGCGTCCTCGATGTCGGCGTCCGTGTGCGCCGGCGAGAGCGGGAGCGAAAGCACCTCGTCGCCCGCGCGCTCGGCGACGGGAAGGCGCGGCTGGTCCGGGTAGCGCTCGCGGTAGAAGGTGAGCCGGTGGAGGGGCAGGAAGTGGATGCTCGTCGCGACGTTTTGCGCGGCGAGCGCGTCTCGGTAGGCGTCTCGGTCGGCCCCGGCGAGGGCCGGGTCGATCCGAACGACGTAGATGTGGAGCGCGTGGACGTCGCGGGGGTCGCGCGCGAGCGGCGTTATCCCGGGCAGCTCGGCGATCGCCGCGTCGTAGGCCTCGACGTGGCGGCGGCGTATCTCGGCGTGGGACTCGACCTTCTCGAGCTGGACGAGCGCGAGGGCGGCCAGGAGGTCGGGGAGGTTGGCCTTGAATCCGGCGAGGCGGATGTCGTAGAGGGCGCCGCCACGGCGGCGCATGAGGCGAAGCTCCCGCACTTCCGCTGCGAGCCGGTCGTCGTCGGTCGTCAGGATGCCCCCTTCGGCCCCGGCC
>JALZFU010000268.1 GCA_030861385.1 Actinomycetota bacterium | reverse complement strand
GGCCGGGTTTCCGACCTGGAGCTCGGGGCGCGCCAGGGCGAGACGCGAGAGCTCGACGACAGCGTCGGCATCCTCGCGCGCGAAGCTACGCAGGCTGCCGACCACGGAGGACGCGCGGCGCGAGTCGCGCGTAGTCGAGGCCCGAGACCCAAGTCAGGACGAGCGCGACGACGAGCACGGCCTGCGCGACCTCCTCGGCGATCGCGCCGCCCGCGGCGAGGCCGCCGAGCGCGGCCGCGACCGCCTGCACCCACGTCTTTAGCTTGCCGAGGTCGCGCGCGCTCATGACGATGCCTCGCTCGAGTGCGGCGAGCCGCAGGCCGGACACGAGGATCTCGCGCACGACGATCGCGGCGACTATCCATGCGGGCAGGACGCGCCCGACGAGCATGACGAGCGCCGCGAGAACGAGGATCTTGTCGGCGATCGGGTCGAGGAGACGGCCGAGATCCGACGATTCTGCGTGTCGGCGCGCCCACCAGCCGTCCAGCCAGTCGGTCACCATCGCGACCGCGAAGACGGCCGTCGCCCAGTAGTCGTGATCGGGGAAGTCCCAGGCGAAAAGGAGGATCACGGCCGGCACCGCGGCCGTCCGCGCCACCGTGAGCTGGTTGGCGAAGCTCACCCGGGAGAGAATACGGCGGCGAATGCCCGAAGGAGCGGTCTTCACGAAAGTCCTCGTCGCGAACCGGGGCGAGATCGCGATCCGGATCTTCCGCACGCTGCGCGAACTCGGAATCGCGTCCGTCGCCGTCTACTCGGAGGTCGACCGCGACTCCCTCCACGCTCGGGTTGCCGACGAGGCGTACCTCGTGGGGCCGGGGGAACCGGCGGAGAGCTACCTGAAGATCGACCCAATCGTCGAAGTCGCCAGGCGGACGGGCGCCGACGCCATTCACCCGGGCTACGGGTTCTTGGCCGAGAACGCGGCGTTCGCGCGAGCGTGCGGGGAGGCCGGGATCGTCTGGATCGGGCCGCCGCCCGAGGCGATCGAGCTCATGGGGTCGAAGATCGCAGCGCGACGCCTCATGGCGGACGCCGGCATCCCGGTCATCCCGGGAACCACCGAGCCGGTCGAGACGGCAAAAGAGCTGGTCCGGATGGGCGAGAAGTACGGCTGGCCGCTTGCCGTCAAGGCATCCGCCGGCGGAGGCGGGAAGGGGCTGAAAGTGGTGCACGGCCCGGAGGAGGCGGAGCGTGCGCTCGCGTCGGCGCGGCGCGAGGGAGAGGCGTACTTCTCCGACTCCGCGGTCTACGTCGAGAAGCTGATCGAGGATCCGCGCCACGTCGAGGTGCAGGTGCTCTGCGACGCGCACGGAAACGCGATCCACCTCGGCGAGCGCGACTGCACCATTCAGCGGCGTCACCAGAAGATCGTCGAGGAAACGCCTTCGCCCGCGGTGACGCCGGAGCTCCGTGACCGGATCGGCGCGATCGCGCTCGAAGCCGCGCTCGCGGTCGGGTATCAGAGCGCAGGGACGATCGAGGGGCTCCTCGATCGCGACGGGACGTACTTCTTCCTCGAGATGAACACGCGGATTCAGGTCGAGCACACGATCACCGAGCTCGTGACTGGGGTCGACCTCGTCCGGGAGCAGGTGCTCATCGCGGCCGGCCAGCCGCTCTCGCTCGCGCAGGAGGACGTCGTGATGCGCGGACACGCGATCGAGTGCCGGATCAACGCCGAGGACCCCGCGGACCGCTTCCTGCCGGCTCCGGGGACGATCACGGCGTACCGCGAGCCGGCCGGCCCCGGCGTGAGGGTCGACTCGGGCGTCGAGGCGGGCTCCGAGGTCGTTCCGCTGTACGACCCGCTCCTCGCGAAGCTCTGCGTCTGGGACGAGGATCGGGAGCGCGCCCGCCGCCGGATGCTCCGCGCGCTCTCGGAGTACGTGATCGAGGGAGTGACGACGCTCGTTCCGTTCCATCTCGCGCTCCTCTCCCACCCCTGCTTCGTGGAGGGGACGACATGTCACGGCCTCGTCGAGTCGGAGGAGCTCGGCGAGGAGGCGGCGAAGCAGGCGAACACGTTGTCTCACAAGCTAACGAGTGTGGGGCGACGGTCGGACGGCGCCGCTCGCGAACGCGCCACTACGGTCGAGGTCGACGGTCGCCGCTATGACGTCAGCGTCCGCGAGCCGGAGCCGCCGCACCTTGCGCTCGCCCGCCGACGGCGCGAGCGCGGGCGGACGACCGCCGACGGCGTTCGGCACGCGGCGGCGAGGGAAGCCGTGTTGAGCCCGATGCAGGGGACTGTCCTCGCGGTCGAGGTCGCCGAGGGCGATCAGGTCGAGGCCGGTCGCGTCATCTGCGTCATCGAGGCGATGAAGATGGAGAACGAGATCAAGGCCCACCGCGACGGCATCGTCACGGGGCTCTCGGTGGCGCCGGGCGCGGCCGTGAAGACCGGGCAGGTGATCTGCGTCGTCTCCACCGACGGCGCTGCTCCGTCGGCGGAGACGGGCAGCGAGTGAGCGGCGGCGGACGAGAAGCCGCCGCCTGTAAGGGAGCCCTTACACTCGGAGCATGGAGCCCGTTACGAGGACGGCCGAGCGGGCGCGCGCAAGTACCCGTGCGCTCTGCGCGGACGTCTCGCGCGCGCACGCCGAGTCGCTCGCCGCCACCGCGAGTCGGGTCGAGAACTGGCTCCTCGTCGAGTACCGACGGCTCTGGAGCCGCGACACGATCGCGGGAAGCGGCCTCCCGGACGAGGCGAAAGAGCATCTCCGCTCCCAGCTCGCCGTGCTTCCCCGCTCGCGGCTTCTCTTCATCCGGCGCCCGGAGCGGAGGGGTGCGGGCCTCGCGGTCTTCTTCGGCCGCTCGCGGGAGCGCGAGCGGCGCTTCCGCGCCCTCGAGATCGGCGGCTACGACGAGCTCGCCGCCCTCGATTTCGCAGGGGCACTCGACGGCGGCGCCGCCGTCGGGG
>JALZFU010000267.1 GCA_030861385.1 Actinomycetota bacterium | reverse complement strand
GCCGACACGTCACGGGCGACTGGCCGCTTCCGCGGGGCGCTCGACGTCGATCGCGCGTGGGGCAACGCCGTCCTGCGGCGGCTCGATCGTGACCCTCGGGAGCAGGCGATCGAGCCAGCGCGGGATGTACCACGACTTCTCGCGCAGGAGCGCGAGGAGCGCTGGCACGAGCGTCATCCGCACGATCAGCGCGTCGGTCAGGATCGCGACCGCGAGCAAGAGCCCGAACTCCTTCGGGATGCGATCGGCGCTCAGGATGAAGGCCGCGAAGACCGTGCCCATGATGATCGCGGCCGCCACGACGACGCGGCCGATCGCGGCAATGCCGTGGTCGACTGCGTCGCGCGTCTTCAACCCGTGCACGTGCTCCTCGCGGATCCGGCTCATCAGGAACACCATGTAGTCCATCGAGAGCCCGAACAGGATCGCGAAGGCGATCGGGGGGACGAACGTCTCGATCGGCCCTGTCCGGTCGAGGCCGGTGAGACCGAGGAGATGGCCCTCCTGTACGACGAGCGTGAGGACGCCGAATCCGACGAACGCGGACAGGATCGTCGTGATGGCGGCCGTTCCCGAGACCACGATCGATCTGAACGCCATCGCGAGCACGACGAAGGTGACGCCGATGATGTAGAGGAGGAAGAGCGGCAACCGCTCCATGATCCGATCGGCGATGTCCTTGAAGGCGGCCGTCTGCCCGGAGACGTAGGCGACCGCGTTGCTCCCCGCGGTTGCGGCCGGTACGACGTCACCGCGGAGGCGGTCGACGAGCTCGTCGGTCTCCTCGTCCTGCGGGGCGGAGTCGGGGGTTACGAACACGATTCCGACCGTCTTGTCGTCGTTGAGCTCCGGCTCGCGCACGGACGCCACTCCGCGAAGGGCGCGCACGCGGTCGTAGATCTCTTGCGGCGCCTGCTCGTCGCCGTTCACGTCGACGACGATCGGGATCGGGCCGTTGAAGCCCGGCCCGAAGCCCTCCGCGAGCAGGTCGTACGCTCTTCGGCTCGTCTGCTCCTTGGGCTGCGTCCCTTGGTCGGCGGCGCCGAGACGCACGAGCAGGGACGTCGACGCGAGCCCGAGGATCACGACTACGACGACCGGGAACACGAACCGCGCGTTCGCGGTCACGAACCGCCCCCAGCGGGCGACGAGCGTGCGCTCGCGGGCCGCCTCGGAATCGCCCACCTCGCGGAGGAACGGCACCCTCAGCCGGTCGACCTTGTGGCCGAGCAGCCGCAGGACGGCCGGGAGCAGCGAGTTCGCGATCAGCACCGTCGTCAGCACGCCGAGCGCGCTGCCGATCCCGAGCTTCGTCACGAAGTCGAGGCCGAAGAACGCGAGGCCGGTCACCGAGATCGCGACCGTCAGGCCGGCGAAGAGGACGGCCCGTCCTGCCGACGCGCCCGCTTCCGCGGCCGCGTCGCGGGGCGAGAGCCCTTCGTGCAGCAGCTGCCGGAACCGCGTCACGATGAAGAGGGAGTAGTCGATGCCGACCCCGAGCCCGATCATCGAGACGAGGAGCGGCGTGATCGTGTTGATGTCGGTGAAGCCGGCGATGATGAAGAGAAGCAGGAACGCGGTCGCGAGCGCGCTGAGCGCGAGGGCGATCGGGATCAGCATCGCCGTGAACGTCCGGAAGACGACGAGGAGGACGATGATGGCCGCGAGCAGCCCGAGCATCTCCTGGGTTCCCTGCTCCACGGGCGGGAACTCGGCCTCGCCGTTGTACTCGACGGTCACGCCGGCCGGAGCGACGACGTCGCGGACGGCGTCCTCGACGGCGACGACCGCCTCGCGGTCCTTCTCGTAGATGACTCGGTCGAACTGCGCCTCGGCGTACGCGATCCTTCCGTCGTCGGAGACGGTGTCCTTGCTGAAGGGGTCGCCGACGCTCTCGAGGCCAGCCCGGTCCTTCGTCGGCTTGAACTCCGTGCCCTTCAGGCGCGCGATCGCCTCCTCGATCGCGGCGCGCCGCGCGGGCGTGTCGAGCCGCTCCCCCGGAGGCGCGGCGAAGACGACGTTCAGGACCCCGCCCTGCTCAGAGGCGAACTCGGACTCGATCAGGTCGGTCGCCTTTTGCGTTTCGGAGCCGGGGATCTCGAACTCATCCCGCAGGCTGCCCCCGACCGTCGCGACGAGCCCGATTAGCAGGACGACGATCGCGAGCCAGCCGAAGACGACGCGCCACGGGTGCGTCGCGCAGGCTCGGGCCCATCGGGAGAGCAAACCCGTCGAAAGCCGTTCGTGGGCCGACCGCCGTCCGACCCGGCTTGCCCCGCTCGCGGCCGCGAGGCCGTTGATGCCACGTCCTGCTTCGTGCTCCGTCATACGCATCTGCCCCCTTTGTCGCCTGTTTCACTAGAGACGAGGTGAAGTCCTACGACTCATCGGTTTTCGATCGCCGGAAGCGTCGGGACGCTTCCACGCGAGCGCAAGCCCGCTCGGGAGTGCGACGGGCTTCGTGCTCGGAAACGGAGGCTCGCAGTCACGCCGCCCGAGAACAGTGAGGCGGCCCGGCGTCTTGGGGTACGGTTGCCCGCACCCTGTGGCGTTCAGGCGCTCACCGGCGCCGCCAGACGACGCCGCTCGCCACGGTGACCCCCCTCTTCGTCGGCCGGCAAGCCGTCGCGGAACTGGTAAGTGCGGGAC
>JALZFU010000257.1 GCA_030861385.1 Actinomycetota bacterium | reverse complement strand
CCTCGTCCGCTCGCGCGAGCTCGCGGAGGAACGCGATCGCGCGCTCATCGCTCACGACGCCGCTCCCACGCGAGCGAAGCGACCGTCCGCGACCGCCCTCCTCAAGACGGTGTGACGCGATAGGCGTCGAAGACCGACTCGATGTTTCGAAGCGCGTTCAGGAGCGCGCGGAGAGCCTTCACGTCGCCGACCTCGGCGACGTACCAGTTCTTCGCCATCTGGTCCTCGACGTGGCCCCCGTACTCGACGATGTTCGCGCCGTGCTCGGCGAACGTCCTCGCGACGTCCTCGAGGAGCCGCGGTCGATCCCACGAGGTGACGGCGATCTGGACGCGGAAGCTCTGGGAGGCGCCGCCGTCCCAATCGACGGGGGTGAACCGCTCCGGATTCCGCATGAGCGACTTCACGTTCGGGCAGTCGGCGCGGTGGATCGTGATTCCCTTTCCGAGCGAGATGTAGCCGACGATCTGGTCGCCCGGCACGGGCGTGCAGCATTTCGCGAGGCGGACGAGCACGTCCTCGAGGCCCTCGACCGTGATCCCGAAGTTGCCCGACGCGGCGGCGTGCCGCGCCTTCGGTCGTGCCGGAACGGGCTCCTCCTCGGCCACCTCCGACGTCTTCAGCCGCTGAAGCACCTTGTTCGCGACCTGCGAGGCCTGGAGCTTCCCGGAGCCGAGCGCCAGGTAGAAGTCCTCCGCCTTCTTGAAGCCCATGTCCCGGATCACTTCTGCAAGCAGGGGCGAGCCGACGAGCTTCTTCGAGGGCAGCTTGTGCTGCTTGAACGCCGCTTCGAGGGCGTCGCGGCCGCGCGTCTCCGTCTCCTCCCGCGTCTCACGCGAGAGCCACTGGCGGATCTTGTTCCGCGCGCGCGACGACGCGGCGAGCGAAAGCCAGTCGCGCGAGGGGCCGCGATCGGCGTGCTTGGACGTCAGGATCTCGACGAAGTCCCCCATCTGCAGGCGGTAGTGGAGCGGGACGATCCGCCCGTTCACCTTCGCACCGACCGTGCGGTGGCCCACGTCGGTGTGGACGGCGTACGCGAAGTCGATCGGCGTCGAGCCGGCGGGCAGGCTCTTGAGCTCGCCCTTCGGCGTGTACACGTACACCTCGTCGCCTGCGAACTCGGGCAGGACGCGGCGAAACTCGCCGGGATCGCTCTCCTCGCGCTGCCAGTCGGCGAGCTGCCGGAGCCAGGCGAGCCGCTCCGCCTCGCGTCGCTTCCCGCCTCCGTCCTTGTAGAGCCAGTGGGCGGCGATCCCGAGCTCGGCCGTCTCGTGCATCTCGCGCGTCCGGACCTGGATCTCGAGCGGCCTGCCCTCCGGTCCGATGACGGTGGTGTGCAGCGAGCGGTAGAAGTTGAACTTCGGCATGGCCACGTAGTCCTTGAACCGCCCGGGCATCGGCTTCCAGAGCGAGTGGATGATCCCGAGGGCCCCGTAGCAGTCGCGCTCGCCCTCCTGGCCGTCGCGCTGGACGATCACGCGCATCGCGGTCAGGTCGTAGATCTCGTTGAACTCCTTGCCGCGCTTCGCCATCTTCTCGTAGATCGAGTAGAAGTGCTTCGCCCGGGCCGAAATCTCCGCCGGTATCCCGACGTTCGCGAGCTCGCGCCGGAGCGCCTCGCCCGCCGCCTCGACGAACCGATCGCGGTCGGCGCGGCGCTGGTTCACCATCGCCTGGATCTCCGTGTACTTCCGGGGGTGCAGCGTCGCGAAGGCGAGATCCTCGAGCTGCCACTTCACGGTGTGGATCCCGAGCCGGTGCGCGAGCGGCGCGTAGACCTCGAGCGTCTCGCGCGCCTTCTGCTGCTGCTTCTGCTTCCCGAGGTACTCGATCGTCCGCATGTTGTGGAGGCGGTCGGCGAGCTTGATCGCGATCACCCGCTTGTCCTCCGCCATCGCGACGATCATCTTCCGGTAGTTCTCCGCCTGTGCGTGCTCCCGGCTTTGGAAGTGGATCCGCGTCAGCTTCGTGACGCCCTCGACGAGTTGCGCGATCTCGTCGCCGAATTCGGCGCGCACCTCCTCGATCGAGGTGTCCGTGTCCTCGACCACGTCGTGGAGGAGGGCGGCCGCGATCGTCGCGTCCTCCTGCCGGAGGTCGGCGAGGATTCGCGCGACCCCGAGCGGGTGCAGGATGAAGTCCTCGCCGCTTCGGCGCTGCTGGCCCTCGTGCGCCGCGCTTGCGAACGCGAAGGCGTGCTCGAGGAGCTCGCGGTCGACGTCCCGCTCGTAGGCGGCGACCTCCGCGACGAGGAGCTCGAAGAGCTCACGGTGGCGCTCGGACGCCGTTTCCTGGACGAGGTGGCTCACACATGAATTGTAGAGGCGCACCCCCGCGCTCCCCGGCGACTCGAGCGAGGGGAAGCGGGGGAGGCGCCTACGCCGCCGCCGGCAGGCGGTCGGCGAGAGCGGCGCGGAAGGTCGGCGACTCCGCCAGGCCGCGCTTTGCGCCGGGGTCGTCGAGGAGCCCCAGCTCGTCGAAGATCTGTCGGGCCT
>JALZFU010000242.1 GCA_030861385.1 Actinomycetota bacterium | reverse complement strand
GATGAGTCGTTCGCCGACCAGGCCGTCGCGGCGACCGCCGAACGGCTCGGCGGGCTCGATCTCCTCGTCTCGAACGCCGGGATCGGCGGGCCATCCACGCCGGTGGTCGAGACGGAGCTCGGCGACTTTCGCCGCGTCCTGGACGTCAACCTCGTCGGGACGTTCCTGATGGCGCGGGCGGCCACCCGTCGGATGGTGGCGGACGGACGCGGCGGTGCAATCGTCAACCTCGGCTCGATCTTCGGGCAGCAGGGCGTCGCCCGTGCGGCCGCCTACTGCGCCTCGAAGGCGGGCGTCGCGCTCCTCACGCACTCGCTCGCACTCGAGCTGGCGCCGTACGGGATCCGGGTGAACGCGATTGCGCCGGGCAACATGGCGACCGAAATGCACTGGGACGAACTTCGCGCGCGCGCGGCCGCGCGGGGGACGAACTTCGAGGAGGAGCGCGAGCGCCTCCGCGCGGAGATCCCGCTGGGACGGCACGGGACCGGCGAGGACATTGCGGGCGCGGTCGTATGGCTAGCGTCGGACGATGCCGCCTACGTGACCGGCCAGACAATCGGCGTAAACGGGGGCGTCTTCTTGACGTGAGCGGCTTCGCCGGTCGCCGCGCGCTCGTGACCGGCGGCGCCTCGGGCATCGGACGCGCGGTTGCAACCCGACTCGAGGGCGCGGGTGCGGCCGTCGCCGTCGTCGATCGCGAAGGCCCGATCGCGGCTGACGTCCGCGAACCGGTCGACGTCGTGCGCGCCGTCGAGGTCGCCGCCGAGGCGCTCGCCGGACCGCCCGACGTCCTCGTGAACTGCGCCGGGATCTACCGGATCGGCCCGTTCCTCGAACTACGCGTCGAGGAGTGGGACGACGTGCTCGCAACCAACCTCCGCAGCTCCTTCCTCGTCGGCCAGGCCGTCGCCTCCGCGCTCGTGGCAGCGCGTACGCCGGGCGCGATCGTCAACGTCGCGTCGATCGCGGCGACACGCGCGGATGTCGCCGAGCCGGCCGCGCACTACAACGCAAGCAAGGCCGGCGTCGTCGCGCTTACGCGGCAGATGGCCGCCGAGCTCGCGCCGCACCGGATCCGCGTGAACGCCGTCGCCCCCGGCGTCATCGAAACCCCGATGCTCCGTCTCACCGACGACCCGGAGCGCGCCCGTGCCTACCTGGAGACGTCGGTGCCCCTCGGGCGTCTCGGGGCCGCCGACGAGGTCGCGGCGGCGATCTGCTTCCTCGCCTCTGATGACGCCGCCTACGTGACGGGCGCCTGCCTTGCCGTGGACGGCGGCGCGGCTGTGGTATAGAGGTCGGGTGGACGCCGGCTATCCCCACGTGCGGGTCCGCGGAGAGGCCGCGGAGCGCGGCCGCCTCTATGGTGAAGGTGCACGCGAGCGGATCGGGCGCTCGCTCGCGGCGTACGAGGCCGTCTTCCGCCACTACGCCGGTTGGGACTGGCGGACGGTCACGGCGGAGGCGCGACGGTTCGAGGAGCCGATCGGCGAGTTCGACCGGCGCTACCTCGACGAGCTCCGCGGCGTCGCCGACGGCGCCGGCGTCGAGTTCGACGACGTGCTTGCGCTCAACGTCCGCACCGAGATCATGTTCTCGGCCAAGGCGAAACAGGCGGCCGCGCTGAGCCGCACGGTCGCCGAGTGCACCTCCTTCGCTGCGCTCCCGAGCGTGACGGCGACCGGGCACACGCTCGCCGGGCAGAACTGGGACTGGCTGCCGCACTCCTTCGACACGGTCGTCGTGCTCGAGGCCGAGCAGGAGGACCGCGCGTCGTTCGTGACGGTCGTCGAGGCCGGGCTGCTCGCGAAGACGGGCTTGAACTCGGCCGGAATCGCTGTCATGACGAACGCGCTCGTGACGGACGACGACCAGGGCCAGCCGGGCGTCCCCTACCACGTGCTCCTACGCGCGCTTTTCGACTGCGAGACGCTGCCCGAGGCGCTCTCGACGCTCCAGCGGCGGCCGCGCTCCTCGTCCGCGAACTTCCTCCTCGCAAGCCGCGACGGGATGGCCGTCGATGTCGAGGCCGCACCGGGCGACTATTCAACCCTCTTCCTCGTCTTCCCCCGCGACGGCCTGCTCGTGCACGCGAACCACTTCGTCGCGCCCGCCTTTCACCGACGCGACGTCGGGCTCTGGGTGATGCCGGACAGCCCCTTCCGTCTCGAGCGCGCCACGACGACGCTCGCCGGCGCTGCCCCCTTCTCGGTCGAGGACTTCCAAGCCACGCTCGGCGATCACGCGAACCACCCCTACGGCGTCTGCTGCCACCCGGATTCGCGCCTCGCGCCAGAGGAGCAGGGAGCAACGGTGGCGTCCGTCATCGTCGACGTCGACACGGCGACGGTCTGGGTCTCCGACGGCAACCCGTGCTCGACGATCTACCGCGAGCTCGACTACTCGGAGCTCCTCGGCGCGGCCACGCCCGCCCAGGCAGCCTGAGCGCGCGCCCGAGAATGGAGGTCGGATTCGGGCTGATCACCTGCCAGCGCTACCCGGGCGACGGGCGGAGCGATGCGGACCTCTATCGCGAGGCGCTCGAGCTGGCGCAGGAGGCCGAGCGGCTCGGCCTCGACTCCGTCTGGCTCTCCGAGCATCACTTCGTCGACGACGCGTACATGCCCTCGCTGCTCCCCGTCGCCGCCGCGATCGCGGCGCGGACGGAACGCGTCCGGATTGGCACGGGGCTCCTGCTCGCGCCGCTCTACGAGCCGGTTCGCCTCGCCGAGGACGCCGCCACCGTCGATCTCCTCTCGGGCGGGCGCCTGGTGCTCGGGCTCGGCCAGGGCTGGCGGAAGGAGGAGTTCGAGGCGCTCCGCGTGCCGCTCCGCGGTCGCCACCGCCGGCTCGAGGACACGGTCGCGACGCTCCGTCAGGCGTGGGCCGGCCAGCTCGTCATCGGCGGCGAGACGGTCTCGTACCCGGACGTTGCCGTCATGCCCCTCCCAGAGGACGGTGGGCCTCCGATCTGGATCGGCGCGCTCGCCGAGCCCGCCGCGCGACGGGCCGGCCGGCTCGCCGACGGCTTCATGGCGACGGAGGTGACGCCGGAGTCGTTCCGAGTCCAGGTCGGCTGGGTGCGCGAGGAGCTCGAGCGCGCCGGACGGGACAGCGCGGGCTTTGCGTTCGCCCTTCACCTGCCTACGTTCGCCTGGGACGGCGACGACGCCTGGGAGCGGGTTGCGCCCTACCATCACTACGTCGAGTGGAAGTACGGCGATATGGCGGAGGCGCGCGGCCGCCGGCCGCCGCCGGCCGAACCGCCGCCACCGAGCGCGGACGAGGAAGCGGCGCTCCGCGCGTCCATTCTGCTCGGTCGGCCCGAGGAGGTCGCCGAGCAGATCCGCGCCTTCGACGAGGGCGCGGGTGGCGGCGTCGAGTTCGTCGCGCGGCTCTACTGGCCGGGGATGGACCCCGTCGTGCAGCGGGAGGCGCTCGCCGTCTTCGCCGAGCGCGTCGTGCCGCTCCTTCGCGACTAGCGCTCCGGCCGGCCGAAGCCGCCCCCACCGGCGCTCACGAACGAGACGACGTCGCCGCGGCGCAGGTGCAGGTAGCCCTTGCTCGGAATCTCCTCCTCGCGCCCGTCGACGCGGTAGACACTGACGCGGGCCGGGGCACCCGGCTGGCCGCCCGCCCAGCCGCGCGCGGCGAACGCCGGGTTCGTCTGCTCGACGTAGTACGGCCCTTCCGCCTCGTCCGCGAGCAGGCGGTAGTCGCGGCGAATCCCCCAGCCGCCCGGGTGCGCGCCCTCGCCGCCTGAGCCCTCGACGAGCTCCGTGCGCTCGATCAGCCAGGGGTACTCGAGCTCGGCGATTTCGGCGGGGAGGATCGCGCAGCTCGACGTGTACGTGTCGATGGCGTGGTCGCCCCGGGCGAGCTGGCGCGCTCCGCCACCGCCCCCAAGGATGTCCATGAGGAGCGTCCGTCGGCCGGTGCGCGGGTCGGTCGCCTTGAAGATGAAGGCGGGGAACGAGGTGTGGCTCGCAGCGACGGCGCGGTCGGGGAGGAGCTCGCCGAGCGCGGCGCAGGCGACCTCCGCAATCCGCTGCACGGTCAGATGGCGTGCGCTGACCGCGGCCGGGAACCGCGGCCGGACAACCGTGCCTTCCTCGGCGTCGACGACGATATGCCGAGTGAGGCCGTCGTTCTGCGGGATCTCCGTGCCAAGGAAGCAGCGCACGGCGAAGTAGACGCCGGCGTGCGTGCTCGCCCACGGCGCGTTGACCCCGCCGGCGACCTCGGGTGAAGAGCCCGCGAAGTCCACGTGCAACTCGCCGTCTCCGACCTCGACGCGGACCGCGATGCAGACCGGCTCGCCCGGGTGGATGCCGTCGTCGTCGAGGAAGCCCTTGGCCTCGACGGCGCGCGACGGCCACGTGGCGAGCTCGGCCCGCGTCCGCTGGGAGGTCTGCTCGAGGAGCGCCTCCATCGCCCGCTCGACGGTGTCGGCCCCGTGGCGGCGGCAGAGCTCGACGAGGCGATCGCAGCCGCGCCTGCACGCCGCGATCTGCGCGGCGAGGTCGCCGAGCGTCGAATCCGGGTCGCGCACGTTGGCCGCGATGACATCGAAGAGCGCCTCGTTTCGCTCTCCGCGCGAGAGGAGCTTGAGCGGCGGGAGCAGAAGCCCCTCCTGGAAAAGCTCACTGTTGTCGGCGCTCTCGGTACCCGGGACGCGCCCGCCGACATCGGCGTGGTGGGCGATCGAGCCGGTGTGCCCGACGAGCCGGTCCCCCACGTAGGCCGGCATGAAGAGCTGTAGGTCGGGCGTGTGCGTGCCGCCCCGGTACGGGTGGTTGAGGATCACGACGTCGCCTGGCTCGAGGCGCCCGTACTTCCCGAGGCACGCGGCGAGCGCGAACTGCATCAGCCCGAGCTGGGCGGGGATCTGCTCGGCGTGCGAGAGCATCCGCCCGCGCCGGTCGAACGTGCCGCAGGAGAAGTCGAGCATCTCGCGGATGATCGGCGAGAAGGACGAGCGGTACTCGACGACGGCCATCTCCTCGGCGATCCCGGAGAGCGCGTGGCGGAGGATCTCCTGGGTGACGGGGTCGATCTCGGTCATCGTCCCTCGCGGATCAGGATGGCGGTGCCGGCGGCGGTCACCTCGAGCGACCAGCCGGCGGGCACGAGCATCGTCGAGTCGTCCTGGTCGACGAGGGCGGGCCCGTCGAATCGGGCACCTTCGCCGAGGTCGGCGCGGTCGTACACGTCGACCTCCGCTGGGCCGGCCTCCGAGTAAAGCGTCCGGCGGAGCGTCGGCTCCGGCCGCGACCCGTTGTGCCCGCTCGACAAGCTGAGGTGACCGACAGGGCCGATCGCCCGGACTCGCAGGGTAACGAGCTCCACCTCCTCGACCGGCGAGTCGTGCCCGTACGCGGCTCGGTGCGCCTCGTGGAACCGCCGCTCGGCACCGCCGAGGTCAGGCTTCCCGCCCGTGCCCACTGGGAGCGGAACCGTGAGCTCGTACGCCTGGCCGCGATAGCGCATGTCGACGTCGAGCTCGATGCGGCCGTC
>JALZFU010000196.1 GCA_030861385.1 Actinomycetota bacterium | reverse complement strand
GCGCGAGAGGGCGCGTGGGATCGCGGCGACGGCGTGCTCGACGTCGGCCTCCGAGACGTCCAGGTGCGTGACCGCGCGCAGGAACCCGGGTCGCGCCGCGAGCGAGAGGAGAACGCCCTCGGCGTGCAGGCGCGCGACGGCGTCTTCCGCCGCGAGGCCGAGCCGAGCGACGTCGAGGAGCACGAAGTTCGTCTCGACCTGCTCGAGGTCGACGGGGAGGCCGGCCTCCGCGAGGCCTTCCGCGAGGCGCCGCGCGTTCGCGTGGTCGTCGGCGAGCCGCTCGAGATGGTGTTCGAGCGCGTAGAGCCCCGCCGCCGCGACGATCCCGGCCTGGCGCATCGCCCCGCCGAAGAGGTGCTTGAGGCGCCGCGCCTTTCCCGCTCGCGCCCGCGAGGTTGCGACGAGAGCGCCGAGCGGGCAGCCGAGCCCCTTCGAGAGGCAGATCGTGACCGTGTCGACCTCCCGCCCATAGGCGGCCGCAGGGATGCCGCTCGCGACGGCCGCGTTCGCGATCCGGGCGCCGTCGAGGTGGACCGCGAGCCCGTGCCTGCGCGCTTCACCGACGACGGCCCGGAGCTCGTCGAGGGGCCAGACGCGCCCGCCTCCGCCATTGTGCGTGTTCTCGAGCGAGAGGACTCGAGTGGGCGACATGTGGAGGTCGGCGGGCGGGTTGACGACGGCAGGGATCTCCGCGGGCGAGAAGCGTCCGTCGTCGCCGGGGCTCACGATCGGCTTCATGACGAGTCCCGAGTGGACCGCGGGGCCGCCGAGCTCGTATCGGAAGACGTGCGAGCTCGCTTCTGCGATCACCTCGTCACCAGGCTCGGAAAGAAGCCGGAGCGCGATCTGGTTCCCCATCGTCGCGGTCGGGAGGTAGACCGCCTCCTCCTGCCCGAGGAGCGCCGCCGCGCGCTCCTCGAGCGCGATGACGGTCGGGTCCTCCCGCTTTTGCTCGTCGCCGACGTCGGCCGCCGCCATCGCACGCCGCATCGCTGCGGTCGGGTTCGTGACGGTGTCCGAACGAAGGTCGATCATGCCGTCACAGTACCCGTGCGGGCGCGATTTTCTGGCGAGGAGCCGAGAAGTTCCCCTACCATCATGCTGCCGTGATCCACAAGCTCGCGCTCTCGCTGCTCGTTGCGGTCGGGTTCGGGACGGCGGTGCCTGCGGCGGGAGTCTCGCTTCCGGTCGTGCCGAGGGATGTCGAGGTCGGCAACGTCACGGTCGGCGGCCTCATCTCCGTCCAGGCGCAGGAGCAGGTCGAACGCCGCTACCGGCGTCCGATCAAGCTCTTCTACCGCGACCGGACGTGGTCGGTCGCGCCGGCGCGCGTCGGTGCGACGGCGGCCGTCGACGACGCGATCGATCGCGCGGTGCGTGCGAAGCCCGGGTCGCGGCTTCCGCTCCGGATCCAGATTCGCAGGGAAGTCCTGCGGCGCTTCGTCGCGCGCCTCGACCGGGCAATTGCGAGACCCGCGGTGGACGCGAAGCTGGTCGGCCTTGGGGCCGACCTCGTGCCGTCGTTCACGGACGCGCGTCGGGGGCGCCGCGTCGCCCGGGCGGCGATGACGCGCATTCTGACGCGTGCCGTCCGCTCGTCCTTCCGGGACGCACGGCTCCAGGTGAAGACGGTCGCCGTCCCGCCGAAGACGACGGCCGCCGACTACGGCCCGATCGTCGTCATCCGGCGCACCTCGAACCGCCTCTACCTCTACGACGGCTCCAGCCTCGTGCGGACGTTCACGGTCGCGACGGGCCAGGCGCAGTACCCGACGCCGCTCGGCGACTTCGAGATCGTCGTCAAGGAGCGGAATCCGACGTGGAACCCGCCCGACAGCGAGTGGGCCGACGGGGCGGAGCCGGTTCCGCCGGGCCCCGGGAACCCGCTCGGAACCCGTTGGATGGGGCTTTCGGCCTATGCAGTCGGAATCCACGGGACTCCCGATCCCGCCTCGCTCGGCTACTCGGTCTCGCACGGCTGCATCCGCATGGCGATCCCGGACGCCGAGTGGCTCTTCGAGAACGTCGGCGTCGGGACGCCCGTTTACATCGTCGCCGCGTAGACGGCGCGACCGAAGCTGGGGGTGGACGAGGGTCGGCCCTCGCACATCGTGTCGGCGTAGCGAGCTAGCGGGCGCGGGCCGGGAGCGGCGAGCCGGCGAGCGGGGCGGATCGGCGCAGGGC
>JALZFU010000173.1 GCA_030861385.1 Actinomycetota bacterium | reverse complement strand
AGAAGGTCGCGCTCATCGAGGCCGCACTTCTCCGGTGACGGCTTCGAGGCGCAGCTGACGGCGCTCTCGATCGTCGACGACCTGCTTCGCGACCTCGGCCCGGACGGGAGCGAGGACTGACGCTCCCTCGGTGTTCGCCGCCCGGGGCGCGCGACGGAGGAAGTCGCGTCGTTCTGCGAATCGGTCGAGCACACGATGGCGCCGGCCAGCATGTCGGAGCAGGCCTCTCCACGATCTCGTCGCGGTGGCCGAAGCGCACTACGGCGCGGTGACCGGCTCGCTTTCGGCCTCCGGCCGCTCCGCCTCGCGCTTGGGCTGCATTCTGGCGCCGGCGAGCACGGCGGCCGACCCGGCCACTCCTGCGGCGAGTGCCGCGAACGCCCAGCCCGTCCCCCACCGGCTCCTGCCGAGGACGGCGTCGACCGACCAGTCGCCGGGCCCATTCTCGGTCAGGCCGAAGACGGCCAGCAGCAGCACGAGGTTGTACTCGTAGCCACCGCCGCTCGACCAGACGCCCTTCTCCCAGTGGACGGTCTTGATCGCGGTGATCATCGAGCCCGAGATCGCCGCCGCCGCCAGCGGCGTCGCGGCGCCGCTCGCGAACAGGAGACCGCCACCGGCCTCGGCCGCGCCTGCGGCCAGCGCGTGCCGCTTCCCCGGCCGCAGGTTGACCTGCTCGAAGAACTGTCCCGTTCCGTCCGGGCCACCGCCGCCGAACCACCCGAAGAGCTTCTGCGTCCCGTGGCCGATGAAGAGCAGCCCGATCATGAGGCGTGCCACAAAGCGGAACAGACCCATGTCGACTCCTTTCCCTGATCTATTGACGCATGTCCTCGGCGGCCTCGGCTCCCGACCGCGGCGACGCGAGGATGATGTCGCGCACTATGAATTGATCGCACCACGCCCGCCGGTCTCGATCCACGGCGACCTCGCTGCGCTCGACGACGCGATCTCGGCGCGCAGCCGCGGTTGGGCGCTGTTGCAGGCCGTCATCGCGCTTTCGTACTACACGCGCGCGACCAACGCGACGCTCGAAGAGCACGCGCGCGCGAGGAGCGCACGACGTCGAGCGCGCGCTTGGGAAGCTCCGTCCGCGAAGCACCACCGGGCCAAGCGCGCCGGAGCACGATGGCCTGCCGGCGAGTGCCGTTACGCAGCCGGAGGCCGAGCAGAAGAGCACCGGCGCCCTGCTCGGGTTCGGCCGCGGTCCCCGGCGGCTAGCCGACGACGAGATCAGCTCCGCCGACACGCTCAAGCACAAGTGGGGCGATGCGGCAATAACGCCGTAGTTCACCTCGCCGACCTGAGTAGCGCTCTCAAGTCGGCGACTGGGCCGAGGTGGGAGAGCTTGTCGGGGTTGACGATCGCGCCGATGCTCGTGATCTCGCCGCCGGCGATATCCAGCGCCCACACCCCGATGACACGCTGCTGTTCGTCGACATACATCGCTCCCGGAGCCCCGTTGACCTCGACCCGGCGCAACGAGACGCCCGGTACGCGGTCGGCCAAGCGGATCCAGTTGATGAGCGCGCGGGCGACGCGGTTGCGCCCCTGCAGCGGGCGCGCGAGCGCCGGAGCCTTGCCGCCACCGTCGCCGGTCAGCTGCACGTCGTGCGCGAGCAGCGCCTCGAGCCCAGCAAGATCGCCTTGCTCGGCGGCCGCAAAGAACCGTCGTGCCAGCTCCTCGCGCTGCTCGCGCGTGGTTTGGAAGCGAGGCCGGCGCTCCTCGACATGGCGTCTGGCGCGGGTGGCGAGCTGGCGGACGTTTACCTCGCTCTTGCCGACGATCTCCGCGATCTCCGCATAGCTGTAGTCGAACACGTCGTGAAGAAGCAGCACGGCTCGTTGCTCGGGGGAGAGGCTCTCCAGCACCACTAGCATGGCCAGCGACAGCGAATCGGCCAGCTCAGCGTGCCGGGCCGGATCATTGTGGCCGTCGGTGATGATCGGCTCTGGCAGCCACTCGCCGACATAGTGCTCGCGGCGGGCGCGCGCGGAGTGCAACTCGTTGATCGCCAGCCGGGTGGTCACCGTGGTGATGAACGCGCGCGGCGATGCGATCTGCTCGCCGGCATCAACCGCCTGATGGACACGCAGCAGCGCCTCCTGCACCACGTCCTCGGCCTCGGAGACGCTGCCGAGCATCCGATAGGCGATCGCGAACGCGGCCGGCCGCAGCTCGTCAAGCAGTCGCTCGCGATCGGTCATGCCGCTGCCTTCCGGCGGGGCGTCCGGCCTCGTGCTGCTGCGCGGCAAACCCCGTTCGCCAGCTCGGGTACGCCGGCTCCCAGCCCAGCTCGCGCTTCGCCTTTGCGTTCGATGCGCCTCGAATGTCGGTCATCATCGCCACTCCAGCCTCGCCGGCGAACAGCCGCCCAACGAACCGCGGCACCCGCATGGGCTTCTTGGCACCCAGCGTCTGCGCAAGCGCCGGCAGCCACTCGGCGACGGGGGCGGGATCGTCGTCGACGATGTTGTAGACGCCGCGGCGACCATGCTCGACCGCCGCGACCGTCGCCTCCGCCGCGTCGGCGACGTGGATGAAAGACCACACGCCGCCCCCGTCGCCGACCAGTGGGAACTTGCGCTTGCGGACCAGCTCGAACTGCTCCGCGCCCAGCGCCAGCGATGTGCCGGCCCCGTAGAGAACGCCGTAGCGCAGCACGATGCCGTCCGTCCAGGTCGCGGCGAGGACCGCCTCCTCGAGATGACGGATGGCGGCTAGGGTCTCCCGCATCTCGCGCGGCGGCGAAGACTCCAGCGGGTCGTCTTCGGCCTTGATCGCCCCACCCGTGCGCGCGTACGCGCCATAGGCCCCTACGCTCTGTGCCACGAACCGTCGCACCCCGACCGCCTGCCCGGCCGAGAGCAGGTGGTCGGTCCCCTCGGTCCGCAATCGGTTGGTCAGGGCGAAGTCGCGATCGAAATGACGCATGTCCACCGCACCGATCGCGGTCAGCTCGTGGACGATCACGTCCGGCCTCGCTCGCGCCACGGCCTTCGCGACCTGATCGGGATCAAGCGCGTCGGCCACCACCGGCACGGCGCCCAGCTCGAAGAGCATCGCCTGCTTCGCCTCGCTCCGCGTCATGCCGTGAACCTCATGGCCCGCGGCAACCAGGCGCGGCACGAGCTGCTTTCCAATCGCTCCCGTCGCTCCTGCGACAAACACTCGCATCATCGCCTCCTTCATCGCGGGTTACCTGCATCCCCACAAGACAAGACGGCAGCGCGGGCTGTGACACCTCGGAGCGCACTGCCCCCGGAAAGGCGCGCCCGCGGTTCGCGCTCGGCTCTAGCGGTCACCCGAGCAGTCGGGCGATAACGCGGCGAAACACCGTAGGTCCCCGACTGCCCGGAGAGGCGCACTCCAGTTGGCGGACTCGCGTTCCCGCGAGCTCGACGATGTCGCCGCTGCGCCGAAGTGGATCGGCGATCGCCGAGCCATCGTCGCGGGAAACAGTCGCCGATAGCTCGCCGTCTACCTCGCCCACGAGAAGCGGTGCTGGTGGCGGCGAGCAGCGTCGTGCTGAGCGAGCCTCGCTAGCGCGGTCTCGTCACCCGCCGTCGCCGGTGAATGAAGCACCGGCTGCGACCGCTCGGTGTCGCGACGGCGGGATGCGACGCGTACGACCCGTACAAGGACTGAGGGCGCGCGAGCGGCCCTCAGCCTTTTTGGCTGGGTCGCCGCCGGCGGTGGCGAGTCGTGACTTCATTCTGCGGCGCCGCCACGCCTGAAGGCTCCGCTACCTGCACCTCGATGGACGCCAGGGGACTGGAGTGAACTGGCTGCAGCGGCCAGGCAGACTGTTCGTAGCCGCATCGGACAACGAGTCTGCGCCCGATGCGGCTTGGAGAGCGGAGGGGGAGGGATTCGAACCCTCGATCCGCCTAACGACGGATAACGGTTTTCGAGACCGCCGCATTCGTCCGCTCTGCCACCCCTCCGTGCACGAACGCGCAGCCGGTCATGGTAGCCGCGGTGCCTCTCGTTTCGGCAGCGGCCGTTCGCCGCGACCGTCCCCGTCGGCCGCCGCCTCTCTCGGGAACGCCGCCGGCGCGGGTTGGCCGGCGACGCTTGGAGGAGAGACGGAGAAGGAGGGATTCGAACCCTCGAGGGAGGCTTGTGCCCCCCTAACGCCTTAGCAGGGCGCCGCCTTCAGCCACTCGGCCACTTCTCCGTGTCGTCGCATCGTATCCGAGCCGCCGCCACGGTTCCCGTCGGCTCCCCGGGTCGAGTGGAGCAAAGCCGAGCGGGAGGGAAGCGCGTCGACGTCCGGCCTGCCGCCTCCCATCCTAGAGTTCACCGACGTGCGGATCGGCCGGCGCGACGTCGCCCTTACCAACCTCGAGAAGGTCTTCTTCCCGAAGCTCGGGCTGACGAAAGGGGATCTCCTCCGCTACTACCTGGAGGTCGCGCCCCAGGTCCTGAACCACGTCGCCCGACGGCCGATGCAGATGAAGCGGTATCCGAACGGCGTCGAGGGCGAGTTCTTCTACCAGAAGCGGGTTCCGATGCCACATCCCGACTGGCTCGACACGGTGCGGATCGCCTTCCCACGCCACGGGCGCACGGCGGATTTTCCCGTCGTCACGGACGCGGCGAGCCTGGCGTGGATCGTGAACCTCGGGTGTATCGAGCTCCACACCTGGCACTCGCGGGTCACGGACGTCGAGCGCCCTGACTACCTGCTGATCGACCTCGACCCGAGCGCAGGGAACCCGTGGGAGCACGTGCGCGGGATCGCGCTCGTCGTCCGAGACGTCATGGACGAGGTCGGGCTCGCGAGCTACCCGAAGACGTCCGGGGCGACGGGCTTGCACATCCTCGCGCCGATCCGGCCCGAGCTCCCATTCCGCGAGGTGCGGCGGTTCGCGAAGGCCCTTGCGCAGGAAGTCGAGCGCCGGATCGGCGACCAGGAGGTCGCGACGACCACGTGGCAGGTCGCGCTCCGGTGCGGGGTCTTCGTGGACTTCGGCCAGAACGCGCGCGACCGCACGATCGCTTCCGCCTACTCCGTCCGCCCGACCCCGGACGCCCGCGTCTCCGCCCCGCTCAGCTGGCACGAGGTCTCGGACGTCGACCCGGCGGAGTTCACCCTGACCACGATGCCGGGCCGGATCGCCGCCGGCGGAGATCCCACGGCCGACATCTGGCGCCGCCGAGCAAGGCTCGTCCCCCGCTTCGAGGCGCTCGGTCTCGAGCCCCCCGTCTTCGACCGCGCCGCGGTCTAGCGGCGTGCCGAGACGAGGAGGCCGGCGACGGTCGGGTCGCCCGGCTGCGGGCGCGGGCGCACCTGGTCGCTCGTGCACTCGTCGGGAGCCTTATCGGGGCGGAAGCGAAGGAACCGCGTTCCGTGTCGGAAGCGCTCTCCCTGCCACTTGTCATAGCGGACCTCAACGACGAGCTCGGGCGGGATCGGCGACCACTCGAGCGTCACGTCTCGCCGCCAACGGCTCGGCTCTCCACGCGGCTTTCGCTCCGGGTTCGAGCCGAGGAGCGGGACGACGCGCTCTTCGATCTCGGCGCGGCGCTTCCCGGCCGCCGACGCGGTGCCGACGTGGTGGAGCTCGCCGTCCTCGTAGAGGCCGAGCATGAGGCTCGCGATCCCCGTGCCCTTCTCGCTCCAGGTGACGCCCATGACGACGCAGTCGGCGGTCAGCTCGCGCTTCACCTTCACGACCGCCTCCCGCGAGCCGGGCAGGTAGCGACTCGCGAGACGCTTCGCGACGACGCCGTCGAAGCCGGCGACGTCCAGGCGCTCGATCCACGCTCGCGCGAGCTCGACCTCGTGCGTCGCCGGCGAGATGGCGAGCGGAAGCGCTTCGACGCGGCGACGTCGCTCCTCGAGTGGCCACGCGTGGATCTGCTCGCCATCCCAGAGGAGGACGTCGAAGGCGACGAACTGGGCAGGCGTCTCGCGCGCAAGCTTTCGGACCCGACTCTCGGCCGGGTGGAGGCGCGACTGGAGCGCGTCGAAGTCGAGCGCGCCCCCGGTCTCGACGACGATCTCGCCGTCGACCGCCGACCGGGGTGGGAGCGAGCCGGCCAGCTCTGCGAGCTCGGGGAAGTAACGGAGAAGCGGTCGCGCGTTTCGGCTCCAGAGGTGGAGCGTCCCGTCGACGTTCTCGGCGATGCCGCGGAAGCCGTCCCACTTCGGCTCGTACTGCCATCCCTCCCCCTCGGGAAGCTCGCGCACGAGCTCGGCCTCCATCGGCGGGAACGGAAGCTCGCGGGGCGGCACGCGACGCTAGCCTAACGGCGTGGCGGCGCTCGACGGCGTCTGGAGGATCGAGCGGGAAGCGGGCGTACTGCCGCCGTTCGGGCTCTCGAAGCGGATCTTCGGTGACGCCGGCTGGACGCTTGTCGCGGGAGTGCCGGCCGCGTACTTCCGCGTGCGCCGGAGCGGGGGCGCGGGCGCCCGCCTCGACTACCTCGGCTGGCCGGTCACCGACGAGCTCGCGCCGCGAGACGACGGCTCGTGGAGTGGCCGCGGCCTGATGCTCGGCCGCGAGTTCTGCCGCTTCCGTCTCGTCCGCGAGCCGACGTAACCGCACCGTGCCGCCCCCCGTCTAACGGGGCGAGATGAAGAGGGTTGCGATAACCGGTCTCGGCGCCGTCACGCCGCTCGGAAACGACGCGAAGACGACGTGGGAGGCGCTCGTCTCGGGGCGAAGCGGGATTGATTTCATCCGCGGCTTCGACGCGAGCGGGTTCCCGGTCCGAATCGCGGGGGAGGTGAAGGATCTCGATGCCAGCGCGGTCGTCTCGCCGCGCGCCGCCCGTCACCTCGACAAGCCCGTCCTTTTCGCGCTCGCCGCCGCCAAGGAGGCGATGGAGGACGCCGGCGTCAACGGCTACGACCCGGAGCGGGTCGGCGTCGTCGTCGGCTGCTGCGTGGGCGGGATCGGCCAGGCCGTCGAGCAGTGGGAGACGCTCAAGGAGCGGGGCTGGAGCCGCATGTCGCCGTTCTTCCTCGCCAACTTCCTGGTCGATTCGCCGGGCGGCCACCTCGCCCTCGAGCTCGGACTCAAGGGCCCGAACTACGCGGTCGTCTCGGCGTGCGCCACCGGGTCGTCCGCGGTCGGCGAGGGCGCCGACCTAATCCGGACCGGCCACGCCGACATGGTCCTCGCGGGCGGGACCGAGGGCGCCGTCACGCCGCTCATCCTCGGCGGCTTCTGCGCGATGCGCGGGCTCGCGAACGACGAGGAGGAGCCGTCCCGGGCCGCGAAGCCGTTCGACGCGAGGCGCGGCGGCTTCGTCATGGCGGACGGCGCGGCCGTGCTCGTCCTCGAGGACCTCGACGCCGCGGCCGCGCGCGGAGCGACGGTCTATGCGGAGGTACTCGGGCACGGTGGCTCGAACGACGCCTACCACATCGCCCAGCCGGACCCGGAGGCGACCGGGGTTGTGACGATGATGCGCCAAGCGCTCGAGCACGCGGGAGTTTCGCCCGAGGACGTCGACTACGTGAACGCGCACGGGACGGGGACGCCCCTCGGCGACGCCGCCGAGACGAAGGCGATCAAGGAGGTCTTCGGCGACCACGCGTACGCTCTCGCCGTCTCCGCGACGAAGTCGATGACGGGGCACATGTTCGGGGCGGCCGGCGCCGTCGAGGCGCTCGCGAGTGCGCTCGCGATCCACCACGGGGTCCTCCCGCCGACGATCAACTACGAGGAGCCGGACCCCGAGTGCGACCTGGATTACGTCCCGAACGAGCCGCGCAGCGCCGACGTCCGCGTCGCGCTCTCGAACGCGATGGGGCTCGGCGGCCACAACGCCTGCGTCCTCCTCGGCCGTCCCGACTAGCAACGCGGATCCGCGGTACCCTGCGC
>JALZFU010000171.1 GCA_030861385.1 Actinomycetota bacterium | reverse complement strand
GAGGATCGCGGACCCGGCGTCCCGCCCGAGTTCGTGCCGGATCTCTTCGAGCGGTTCACCCGCGGGCGAACGACGCGCGAGCAGGTGGCGGGAACGGGGCTCGGACTGGCGATCGCGCGCTCGTACGCCTGCGCGCACGGGGGCGAGCTCGTCTACGAGGAGGCGAAGCCGAACGGGGCCTCGTTCCAGCTCGTGCTTCCGCTCGAGCACCGTGCTTCGCCGACGCCGTGAGGGGCCGTTGCGCCGAGGGAGCGCCGCGCGAGATGCGGGCGAGAGGACTCGAACCTCCAAGGGCCTGAGGCCCACCGGGACCTAAACCCGGCGCGTCTTCCAGTTCCGCCACGCCCGCTCGGGCTCGCCCGCGACCATCCTTTCGTTCGATGGCGTGGGGGCGCACGCATTCTGCCGCACGACCGCGTCAGAGGCCGGTTGTCCGGGAATAGGTCGGGTGATGCCGCTCTTTCGGCGAAGGAAGGCGGGACGCAGGCCGCAGGTTCGGGAGTGGTCGCCGGGACCGACGCCGGGCGACGGTCAGGTTGGGGAGGACGCGCCGACCCCCCAGCCGGAGCGAGCCGAGCCGCAGATCCGCGACCCGACCCTGCCGGAGCTCTCGAAGCGCGACTATAAGGCGATCCTGATCCGCGCCGCGAAGGAGGCGATTGACGACGCCATTACCGATAACGCGGCGGCGCTCGCCTACTACACGTTCCTCGCGATCCCGGCGGCGCTCCTGGTCGCGGTCGGCTTCTTCAGCCTCTTTGCGGGCCCGGGGGCGGTCACGACCGTGATCGACAAGCTCCGCGGCGTCGTTCCCGCCGAGGCGATCACCCTCCTCGAGGACCAGCTCCGCCGGATCCAGGAGAACAACGGCGGCGGCCTCGTCCTGGTCGTTTTCGGCTTCGCGCTCGCGCTCTGGACTGCGACGGGCGCCATGAGCGCGCTCATGCGCGCGCTCAACAGAACGTACGAGCGGAAGGAGACACGGAAGTTCGTCAAGCAGCGCCTGACCGCGCTCGCGATGCTCGTGTTCATGCTCGTCGCCTTCGCGCTCTCGTTCGGCCTCCTCGTCCTCGGGCCGGCCCTCTCGGGCTGGATCGGCGGCGCGATCGGCGCCGAGTCGGTGTTCAAGTGGATCTGGTGGACGGCACAGTGGCCCGTCCTCCTCCTGGGGCTCACGTTCGCCTTCGCCGGGATCCTCTACCTCGGCCCGAACGTCGAGCAGCCCCGCTGGCACTTTCTCACCCCCGGGTCGGTCCTCGCCGTCGGGATCTGGGTCGCCGCCTCCGGCCTCTTCGCGGTGTACGTAAGCCTGTTCGGCTCCTACAACAAGACGTGGGGGACGCTCGCGGCCGTGATCGTGATGCTGACGTGGCTCTGGCTCTCGTCGCTCGCGCTCCTCTTCGGGGCCGAGATCAACGCCGAGGTCGAGCGGAGCCGCGAGCTCCGCGAAGGAAAACCCGCCGAAACCGAGCTCCAGGCGCCGGCGAAGGCCTGACGCGAACGGACGCCGACGCGAACGAACACGGCGAACCCGAACCTACAATTGTCGCCGGGCCCCGTAGCTCCGCGGATAGAGCGGCAGACTTCGAAGGGACGACGCGGCTCGGGTGGAATCCTCGAATTGCTGTTTTCCTGCGGTCTTCCTTGAAGGCGCCGGTCCCGTGTCACCGCCGGGGCGGATTACCGCCATCGCGCTCGTTGTCGCGGTGAGCCTCCTAGCGGGCTGCGGCGGAGGCGAGGAGGAGAGCGAGCCCGCCGCGACGCCCTCGAATCCTGTAGGGGCGACGACGGAGACGACCCAGCCGACCCTCCCGCAGGGGCCTGTCCCCGCGAGGGTGCGCGGTGCCTACGCGATGCGCGCGACGGAGGGGGACGGGCTGCCCTTTGCCGGGCGGTGGACGCTCGTGATCCGGGCGAGCCGATATACAAGCTGACCTGGAGCTCCGACCCTTGGCATAAGGGCTGACCGGGGGCGGTTTCCCTTGGCCGATGTCGGACTTCCCGCCGGCGAGGGGAGAACTACGCGTCGAGCTCGACCGTCTCGAGGCGAGCCGCTCGGCTAGCCCCGGGGTCGTCAGTACGGACGTCTTCGAGGAAGCGTTAGCTAGCGGGCGTGACGCGGACCCGCACTTGCGACACCTTGAACAATCCCGAGGACCATGGGAAGATCGCGTCGTTCTGCGGCGTCTGAGGAGGTAGATATGGGCCGAGCGTCCAAACTCGCCGTCGGGAAGCTGACGCTTTCCGTCGCGGTCGCGCTGCTCGTCTTCGGCGCGATTCCGGCCGGCGCGACGATCTACGAGAGGGGGCGGATCAACGACGAGTACACGCGCACCGACAGCGACTGTGGCTTCCCGGTGCGGGTGGAAGGTACGGCGACCGGCCAGTACCGCGTCCGTACCGGTAAAGGCAAGACGGCGAGCGCCTTCTTCCAGCGGGTGACCGTCCGCTATCGGGAGGTGCACACGAACACCGTGACGGGCGAGTGGTTCCTCGTTCGTGGCCACCGGGTCTTCAACGAGGTGAAGGCAAGGAGGGTCGAAGGGAACGTCTTTCGGTTCACGGCGGTCGAGGCCGGCCAGCCCTTCGTGGTCGAAAACTCGGCCGGCGAGGTCGTATACCGGGATCGCGGTGCGATCCGCTACACGATCCTCTTCGACACGCTCGGGGATGCGGTCCCCGGTGGGGAGTTCATCCGGGAGGTCGACGTCCGAGTGAACGGCCCGCACCCAGGCTTCGAACGCGACTTCTGCGAGATCGTCAGCGAGCTGATCGGGCCCTGATCGTTTCGAGCGCGGGGCAATCCGCCTAGCTACCGGCGGAGGCTTGGCGGGCTGCCCCGCTTGCTTTTCCGCGCGACGGGAAACCGGCTACGAGCCGAGCTCGATCGGCTTCGAGAGGACCGCCCTCGCGGTGCATCACGACGTACAACTCGTCCACCCCGTCTTCTTCTGTCTGCCACGGCGTGGTGAGCGTGAGCATCGGCGGTCGGGTGATCGGTGCGGTACGCCTCTGGCGCTAGGGAATGGACGCTAGGCGTCGACCCGATCGGCTCAAGGGGAAGTCGGCCGCGAGCACCGGCTCTCCGGGGCCTTAGAATTCGTCAACTTCTTGCAGGTTGACTCCGTCTCTCGCGGGCGAGATACTCGACTTCTGTTGATTCTGCGGTGTGAGGCGTTCGTTGCC
>JALZFU010000318.1 GCA_030861385.1 Actinomycetota bacterium | reverse complement strand
GCTCGCGCGCGTGGAGCTTGCGCGCGCAAACCCGACCGCGCGCCGGGCCGCGTCCCGCGCGCCGGCGGTCGAGAGGCGCCGGTCGCACGCAAATCCCCATGCGCCGTCGACGAGAACGCGGACACCGATCCCCTCGCTGTCGCCGTCCGAGATCGATTCGAGCTCCCGGTTTCGAGTCGAGACCGATTGCGCCCGTCGCGTGAGGGCGCGAGCGTCCGCGTACCGGGCGCCGGCGAAGACGGCCTCGTCGATCGCGGCTCGCGCGACGTCCCGCATCGGTGCCGAACGTTATCGGGGCGCGCGTCGCGAGGCGCCGTCTCGGCGAACCGCGTTCGCGCGAGGTCGCCGTCGACGGCTGCCGCCGTCGCATCCGATCTCGGAAACACGAAGCGGCTCTCTCGAGCCGCGTCGATGCGCTGGAGAGGACTTGAACCTCCACGGGCCGTCCGGCCCACAAGGCCCTCAACCTTGCGCGTCTACCAATTCCGCCACCAGCGCGCGTCGGAATTGTAGCGAGATCCGAAAACGGATTTACGCGGGCCGCGGGCGAGGAGGCCTCGGTTGACGACGTCCGACCTCCACGCTACCGTGTTCGAACATACGTTCGGAAAGCGAGGTGCCCATGCTGAGCGACCGCCAAAGCGAGATCTACGAGTTCGTCGCCCGCTACGCAGGGCGACACGGGTACCCGCCGACCGTGCGGGAGATCGGCGAGGCCGTCGGGCTCGCTTCTCCCTCGACCGTGCATGCGCACCTCGCCAACCTCGAGCGCGCCGGCTACTTGCGCCGCGACCCGACGAAGCCACGGGCCCTCGAGCTCGTGCGCGGCGAGCATCAGCGCGTCGAGCCGACCGTCAGCGGGGAGGCGTCCCGTATTCGCGTCCTCCCGCTCGTCGGCCAGATCGCCGCCGGCGGGCCGCTCCTCGCCGAGCAGAACATCGAGGACCGGATAGCCGTCCCCGAGCCCCTTTCCTCGGGCGTCGGCGAGGAGTTCCTCCTGCGCGTCCGCGGCGAAAGCATGATCGAGGCGGGGATTCTCCCGGACGACTACGTGGTCGTTCGCCGTCAGCAGACGGCTCAGAACGGCGACATCGTGGTCGCGCTCGTCGGCGACGACGAGGCCGCGGACGAGGCGACGGTGAAGCGGTTCTTCCGCGAGGACGGACGGATCCGGCTCCAGCCCGAGAACGCCGCCCTTGAGCCGCTCTATCCGAGCCACGTTCAGATCCTCGGCAAGGTCGTGGGGGTCTTCCGGACGCTGTGACCGTGATGGGAGTCGTGGCGCTCAACCGAACGCTCGACCAGGAGCTGCTCGCCCTGATGCGCGGCGCGAGTCTCGAATGCCTCGCCTGCGGAGAGTTCGTCCTCCGTGCGGGGGCGACGATCGCCTGCCCCGAGTGTGGATCGCGCATCGAAGGAGGTGACGCGCTGCAGCTCGCGCTCGAGGTGCAAGCGGGCTGACGACTGGGAGCCCGACGGTTGACGGGGCGGCGCGGCGTGCAAGCGCCCGCCGCTAGTCCTCCTTCGCGCGTTCCGTCTCGGCTCGGGTCTTGATCTCGACGACGACGGCGGGGTCGGCGAGCGTCGTCGTGTCGCCGAGCTCGCGGTGCTCGGAGACGTCACGGAGGAGCCGGCGCATGATCTTCCCCGAGCGGGTCTTCGGAAGCTCGGGCGTGAAGACGATGTTCGCCGGTCGCGCGATCTTCCCGATCTTGCCGGCGACGTGGTCTCGGAGCTCCTCGAGCATCTCGAGGGACCCCTCGTCTCCGCCCTTGAGGCTCACGAACGCGACGATCGCCTGCCCCGTCGTCTCGTCTTTGCGGCCGCAGACGGCCGCTTCCGCGACCCGCGGGTGATCGACGAGCGCGCTCTCGACCTCGATCGTTGAGATCCGGTGCCCCGAGACGTTCATGACGTCGTCCACGCGTCCCATGAGCCAGAAGTCGCCGTCCTCGTCGACGCGCGCTCCGTCGCCCGTGAAGTAGACGCCGGGGAAGCGGCTCCAGTACGTCTCGACGTATCGGTCGGGATCCTTGTAGATGCCACGCAGCATCGCCGGCCACGGTCTTCTGAGGACGAGGTAACCGGCCCCGCCGGGCCCGACGTCGTCCCCCTGGTCGTTCACGACCGCAGGCTCGACGCCGGGGAAGGGCTTCGTCGCGGAGCCCGGCTTCAGCGTCGTGACGCCCGGAAGCGGGCTGATCAGAATCATTCCGGTCTCGGTCTGCCACCAAGTGTCGACGACGGGCGCCCGGCCGCCGCCGATGTGGTCGCGGTACCAGATCCATGCCTCGGGATTGATCGGCTCGCCGACGGTTCCGAGGAGCCGCAATGAGCCGAGGTCGTGCTTCTGCGCGTGCTCGGGACCCCACTTCATGTGCGCGCGGATCGCAGTCGGCGCCGTGTAGAGCACGTCCACCTTGTAGCGCTCGACGATGTCCCACCAGCGGTCGCGGTCGGGAAAGTCGGGGGTGCCCTCGTAGAGGACACCTGTCGTCCCGTTGCAGAGCGGCCCGTACACGATGTAGCTGTGCCCGGTCACCCAGCCGATGTCGGCTGCGCACCAGTAGATCGAGTCGGGCTTCACGTCGAAGATGTAGTGGTGGGTCGTCGCGACGCCGACCAGGTAGCCGGCAGTCGTGTGGGCGATTCCCTTCGGCTTCGCCGTCGTCCCGCTCGTGTAGAGAAGGTAGAGGAGGTCTTCCGCGTCCATCGGCTCGCAGGGGCACGAAGCCGGCTCGTCGCTCTCGTCTCGGCACACGTCCTCCCACCAGACGTCGCGCCCGTCTCGCATCTCGACGTCGCCCGCCGTCCGGCCGAGGACGACCGCGCTCCTTACCGTGGGACACTGCGCGAGCGCCTCGTCTGCGTTTCGCTTCAGGGGAACGCGGCCTCCCTTGCGCCAGCCCTCGTCCTGAGTGATCAGAACCTCGCACCCCATGTCGTCGATCCGGCCGGCGAGGGACTCGGCGCTGAAGCCGCCGAAGACGACCGTGTGCGGCGCGCCGAGCCGCGTACACGCGAGCATCGCGACCGGAAGCTCGGGAACCATCCCCATGTAGATCGCGACCGGCGTCCCCTTCCCAACGCCGACCTTCTTCAGGGCGTTCGCGAAGCGGACGACGTCTCGCTGGAGGTCGGCGAACGTGATCGCGCGCCGCTCGCCCGCGGGCTCGCCTTCCCAGAAGTACGCGACCTTGTCGCCGTTTCCGGCCTCGACGTGGCGGTCGACGCAGTTGAAGCAGACATTGAGCTTCCCGCCGAGGTACCACCTCGCGTACGGGGGCTCCCATTCGTAGAGCGTCTCGAAATCCTCGAACCAGGTGACGCGCTCTCGGCCCTCGGTCCCCCAAAACTCCTCGAAGTCGCGCTCGTAGATGTCGGGCTGGGCGTTCGCGTGCGCGGCGAAGTCCTCAGGCGGTGGGAAGCGACGCTCCTCGAGGAGAAGGGCGCTGATCGTCGGCTCGCTTCGGGCCTGGGTTTCGGTCATGCGTCTCCTCTCACGGCTCGGTTGCGACGGGCCGGGCGGCTGGCGGAGTCGACGCCGCGGCACCGGCGCCGAGATGGATCTGGCGCTCCGCCTCGGCGAACCGCTCTTCTGCCCGTCGCTCGGGGGCGAGCAAGGATACGACGATCCCAACCGCGAAGGCGAGCGGCATCGAGACGAGCGCCGGGTTCTTCAGGGGGAAGAGCGACGAGTCGTTCCCGAGCACATCCTCCTGGATCGTCGGCGAGATGATGATCAGCACGATCGCCGAGACGGCGCCGACCACGATGCTCGCGACGGCGCCAGCCGTCGTGAACTTCCGCCAGAAGAGCGACAGGAGCAGCGCCGGGAAGTTGGCGCTTGCCGCGACGGCGAACGCGAGGCCGACCATGAACGCGACGTTCTGCCCTTCCAGCACGATCCCGAGGACGATCGCGACCGCGCCCATGACGAGCGTCGCGATCCGCGCCACGCGAAGCTGCTCCTGCTCGGGCGCCTCGCCGTGGCGGACGACGTTTACCCAGAGGTCGTGCGAGAGCGCTGCGGCCCCCGAGAGGACGAGACCAGCGACGACCGCGAGGATCGTCGCGAACGCGACCGCCGCGATGAAACCGAGGAACGGCTCGCCGCCGACCTCCTGAGCGAGAAGCGGCGCGGCCATGTTTCCGCCCTCCTCGACCTTCGTGATCGCACCCTGCCCGACGAGCGCCATCGCGCCGAAGCCGAGGACGAACGTCAGCAAGTAGAAGAAGCCGATGAAGAACGTCGCCCAGTTCACCGAGGAACGCGCGGCGGCCGCATCGGGCACGGTGTAGAAGCGCATCAGGATGTGCGGCAGTCCGGCCGTCCCGAACATGAGCGCGAGGCCGAGCGAGACGGCGTCCCACGAGCCCGTCACGATCTGCTCGCCGGGGGCGAGAACCTCCTCGCCGTTCTTCTCGGCCGCCGAGCCGAACAGGTCGAGAGGGTTCATCCCGAACTTGCTGAGCACCCAGAGTGCGAGCACGAGTGCCCCACCCAACAGGAGCACCGCCTTCACGATCTGCACCCAGGTCGTCGCGATCATCCCGCCGAAGAGGAGCAGCGTGATCATGACGGCGCCGACGATCAGCACCGCGAGCCAGTAGTTCAGGTCGAACATCAGCTTGATCAGGCTGCCCGCGCCGACCATCTGGGCGATGAGGTAGAAGACGACGACCGAGAGCGTGCCGACCGCGGCGGCCATCCGAACCGGCGTCTGTCGCAGCCGGTACGCGACGACGTCCGCGAACGTGTAGCGGCCGAGGTTTCGGAGCGGCTCCGCGATCAGGAAGAGCACGATCGGCCAACCGACCAAGAACCCGATCGAGTAGATGAGGCCGTCGAACCCGTAGAGCGCGACGAGCCCGGCGATCCCGAGGAAGCTCGCGGCGCTCATGTAATCGCCCGCGAGCGCGAGCCCGTTCTGGAAGCCGGTCACCCTGTGTGCGGCGGCGTAGAACTGGTCGGTCGTCCGCGTTCGGCGCGCCGCCCAGTACGTGATGGCGAGCGCGATCGCGATGAAGAGGACGAAGAACGTAATCGCAGTTGCGTCGGGGTCGCCAATCGCTCCGAACGGCATGCCTCTCACCTCCTCAATCTGCGCGCCGCGGGCTCGTACGTTCGGTTCGCCCACCGGACATAGATCCACGTCAGGATCCACGTCGTCAGGATCACGAGGACCCCGAGAAGGATTCCCACGCTGAGACCGTCGGTCAGGATTTCGCCGAGGAACCCCTTCCCGAACGCGACGAGCAGGATGAAGCCGAAGTAGACGACGACCATCACGGCCGTCAGGATCCCGGCGACGCGGAAGCGTTGCGACGAGAGCCGCTCTAGCTCCACCCGGTGGTCGGCATCACGCGTTACCGACATGTCCCACCTCCCGGAAGCCGATTCGGTGCCGATCGAGTACCCGTTCCGCGCGGAAACGAGACACGGCCCGACACGCGCCGGGTTACAATTTGGGCGCAGGCCGGGTGACCGCGGGCCGGTCTCGGCTCGAGGAAAGTCCGGACACCGCAGGGCAGGACGCTGGGGCGACCCAGGCGGCGAAAGCCGACGGAAAGTGGCACAGAAAGGAGACCGCCTGCGGCGAGAGCAACTCTCCGGAGACGCCGAAGGCAAGGGTGAAACGGTGGGGTAAGAGCCCACCAGCGTCGTGGCGACACGGCGGCTCGCCAAACCCCGTCCGGTGCAAGGCGAACAGGCTCCGCTACGAGGCGGCCCGCCGAGGAGCCGGGTAGCCGCAGAGATGGATGGTCACCCTCGACAGAATCCGGCTTACAGGCCTGCTACGGAAAAAGCCCTGGTAACAGGGCTTTTTCTATGGTCTCGCAGGGATCTCGCCCGACTCCTCCTGTCGAACCCGGCCGCGACCCTTCCAGCCTTGCCCACCTCCGCCGCCTGGCCCGACTCGAGCAGGAGACCGGCCGCCGTCTCGACCTCTAGCGCGACGAGCGACCGACCGCCATGGCGAGCGGGGCACATGTGCATATCGATCTCGAGCCGCCGACGAAGCCGCGTCAGGACCGCGACTGGCTCACGCCAGACGAGTTCGGGCGACTGCTCGACGCCGCCGCACGGCCGGAACGGAACCTCCCCGGACTCGTCGAACGCGACCGGCTCGCGCTTCTGGCGGTCGTAACGACAGGGCTGCGGCGTTCCGAGCTCTGCGCCCTCGACTGGCGTGACCTCGAACTCGACGGGCGAAAGCCCTCTCGCCTCGTCCCGAACGGCAAGGGCGGCAAACCACGCCGAAAACCCCTACCTGCCGCTGTCGCGCACGAGCTGCGGACGCTGCGCGGGACTCGGCAGCCCGGAGGCAGCGACCCCGTCTTCTGCGCGCGTCGGATCTCATTGCTCGCATGCCTGGCGAATCTGGCCGCGTGCCCGAGTCTGAAGCGCGACCGAGTGCGGGTATTCGCGCTGGCCGAGCTCTTCGAACGCCTGGATGTCGAAGCCCTCGCCGAGGAACGACTGAAGAAAGAGATCCAGCGGCAGGTGCGCGGCGCCGACTCTCGCCCGCAGTCCGTCGGGCCCGATCGCCGGCCCGTTGTCGTACCGCTCCGTCCGCCGATAGCCGGGATGCAGCGTGGGGACGCCCT
>JALZFU010000128.1 GCA_030861385.1 Actinomycetota bacterium | reverse complement strand
CGCCGGCCTGCACCGCCGAGTAGCCGAGGATGTTCTGCATGTAGAGCGAGACGAAGAAGAAGACGCCGAACATCGCGAGCGCGACGAGGAGGACGACGAGGTTCGCGCCGGCGAAGGTGCCGCTCCGAAAGAGGCTCAGGTCGAGCATCGGGAGGCGCTGGTGTCTCTCGAGGAGAACGAAGGCGACCACTGCGACGCCCGCGACGGCGAACGAGCCGAGGATTCGCGCCGACGTCCAGCCGTAGCTATTTCCCTCGATCAAGCCGTACGTGAGCGCGAAGAGCCCGAGCCCGGACGTCAGAAGACCGGGGAGGTCGAGACGCTGCTCCTCGGACTCGTCGCGCGACTCGCGGATGAAGACGAAGCTCGCCGCGATCCCGAGCGCCCCCACCGGAACGTTGATGAAGAACACCCAGCTCCAGTCGATGTGCTCGGTGATGAGACCGCCGACGAGCGGGCCGATCGCGAGCGCGAGCGCCGAGACCCCAGCCCAGATCCCGATCGCCATCCCGCGCTGATGGGGCGGGAAGGTCGCCGCGATGATCGAGAGCGTCGCCGGGTTCATGAGCGCCGCGCCGACTCCCTGGCAGACCCGGGCGCCGATCAAGACCTCGCCGCTCCCGGCCAGCCCACACGCGAGCGAGGCGAGCGTGAAGATCGCGAGGCCGACGACGAAGATGAGGCGGCGCCCGAGGAGGTCGGCGAGCTTGCCCCCGATCAGCATGAGGGACGCGAACGTGAGCGCGTAGCCCGTCACGATCCACTCGAGCTCGGAGAGGTCGGCGCGGAGGTCGCGCTGAATCGAAGGCAGCGCGACGTTCACGACCGTGTTGTCGAGCATGATCATGAAGAGGCCGAACGCGACCGCTGCGAGCGTCAACCACTTGCGATTCGCCTCGTCGAGAATCCGCGCTCTCATCGAACCTCCCTCGTCGCCAGCAGGATCGCGATCGATGTTAGCTGCGACTAAGTAACCGCCGCAAAAGCTGTCCGCGCGTTGCGCACGAACCACCGGGGTACCGTCACGGCATGCCGTCGAACCCGCTCGAGGAGGCCGGCCGGGTGCTCGGTCGGCTCGGCGACCGGCTGCGCGAGACGGGGGGACCGGAAGCGGAGTGGATCGCCGAGCAGCTCGACCGCCTCCAGCCGGACTCGCGCCGCCGGGCCGAGGACGGACGCACGCTCGCCGAGCTTCAAGCCGAGCTCGACGCCCTCGTCGGGCTCGCGACGGTCAAGGAGCAGGTGCGGGCGCTCGTTGCGTTCCTTCAGGTGCAGGCGCTTCGGAAGGAGAGCGGGCTCCCGGAGGTGGCGACCAGCCAGCATCTCGTCTTCCTCGGGAACCCGGGGACCGGGAAGACGACCATCGCGCGCCTGCTCGCGGAGATGTACCGAGCGATGGGGCTCCTTCGCCGCGGTCAACTCGTCGAGGTCGATCGGGCGGGACTCGTCGGCCAGTGGGTCGGGCAAACGGCGATCAAGACCGACCGCGTGATCCGCCAAGCCCTCGACGGTGTCCTCTTCGTCGACGAGGCCTACGCGCTCACGGTCGAGCACGAGCGAGACTTCGGCGGCGAGGCGGTCGAGACGCTTCTGAAGCGGATGGAGGACTTCCGCGAGCGGCTCGTCGTCATCGTCGCCGGCTATCCGCGACTCATGCACCGGTTCCTCGAGTCGAATCCCGGCCTTCGCTCCCGCTTCGCGCGGGAGATCGTGTTCCCCGACTACACGACCGACGAGCTTCTCGCGATCACGCGGAAGTTCGTCGGCGAGCACCACTACGCGCTCGGCGAGCGAGGCGAGGACGCGCTGCGGCGAATCTTCGACGCCGCCCCGCGGGGGGAAGGCTTCGGAAACGCGCGCTTCGCGAGGACGATCTTCGAGCAGGCGCTCAACATGCACGCGGTGCGCCTCGCCGAGCGCGGGCTCGACCGCCCGTCGCTCAGCGACCTCCAGACGCTCACCGAGGACGACCTCGTCGCCGCCGCGCGCGCGCTCGGCGAGGAGCCACCGCTCGCCCGGGACTCGTCGGCGGGCTTCTTCCGCCGTCGGCGGCGGAGCCCGTAGCCTTCGCCGAGATGGGCGAGTACGTGTGGTCCCCGTCCCCCGAGGTGCTCGAGCGCGCGAACGTCGTCCGGCTGCTCCGCCGTCACGGAATCGTCGATTACTGGGCGCTCGTGCACCGCTCCCAGGAGGAGCCGGAGTGGTTCTGGGCCGCGGCGATCGAGGACATGGGCCTCGAGTTCTTCCGTCCGTGGGATCGGATCGTCGACCTCTCTCGCGGGCCCGAATGGGCGACGTGGTTCGTCGGCGGAACGCTGAACGTCGCCTGGAACTGCGTCCATCGGTGGGCGGAACGGCGTCCCGACGCGATCTCCGCCGTCTTCCTCGGCGAGGACGGGGCCCGGCGGGAGCTCACGTTCGCCGAGCTCTCGCGCGAGGTGACGCGGCTCGCCGAGGGCCTCGCGTCGCTCGGCGTCCGGTCCGGAGACACCGTCGCGATCTTCCTCCCCATGTCGCCCGAGGTCGCAATCGCCTCGCACGCGTGCGCGCACCTCGGCGCGATCCAGGTTCCGATCTTCTCGGGCTTCGCAGCGCCTGCGGTCGCCGCCCGCCTGAAGGACGCAGAGGCGAAGGTCGTCGTCACCGCGGACGGCTCCCTCCGGCGGGGGCGGGAGCTCGCCATGAAGGAGATCGTCGACCAGGCCGTGCGCGAGTCTCCGTCGGTCGAGCACGTGGTCGTGTGGCGGCGGCTCGGCGGCGAGGCGCCGATGAGCTCCAGCCGGGATCGCTGGTGGGACGAGCTCGTCGACGGCCACCCGGGCGCGCTCCAGCCGCTCGCGCTCGAGTCGGAGACGCCCTATCTCCTCACGTACACGTCCGGCACGACGGGGCGGCCGAAAGGAATCGTCCACGTGCAGGGCGGGTTCCTCGTCTCGATCGCGCGCGAGGTCGCCTACCAAGCGGACGCGCATCCGGACGACGTGATCCACTTCGCGACCGACATGGGCTGGATCATGGGTCCCTGGACCGTGGTCGGAGGGGGTGCCGTCGGCTCGACGCTCGTCTTCGCGGAGGGAGCGCCGGACTGGCCCCCCGACCGGCTCTGGACGCTCGTCGAGCGCGAGCGGGTAAGCGTTCTCGGCTGCTCGCCGACACTCATCCGCGCCCTCCTTCTCCACGGCGACCCAGACGCCGACCTCTCCTCGCTTCGGACGATCGTGACGACCGGGGAGCCGTGGAACCCGGCGCCGTATCGGTGGCTCCACGAGAAGGTGGGCGGCGGACGCTGCCCGATCATCAACTGCTCGGGGGGCACCGAGGTCGGCGCCTGCTTCCTCTCGCCGACGCCGGCCATCCCGATCAAGGAGTGCTCGCTCGGCGGCCCGGCGCTCGGGATGGCGATGGACGTCGTCGATGCTGAGGGAAGGCGGATCCGCGGGGAAGTCGGGGAGCTCGTCTGCCGCAAGCCGTTCCCCGGCATGACACGCGGCTTCTGGCGGGACCCGGAGCGCTACCTGGAGACGTACTGGCGCCGCCTTCCGGGCGTCTGGGTGCACGGCGACTGGGCCTCGGTCGACGCGGACGGTTACTGGTACCTCCACGGGCGCTCCGACGACACGCTGAACATCGCCGGGAAGCGAATCGGACCGGCCGAGCTCGAGTCGGTCGCCGTGGCTCACCCGGCCGTGTCCGAGGCGGCCGCGATCGGGATTCCGCACGACGTGAAGGGCGAGGTTGCGTGGATCTTCTGCGTCCTTGCGCCCGGGCACGAGGCGACGGACGAGACCGCTCGCGAGATCGGCGCGCGCGTCGCAGCGGAGCTCGGCAAGGCGTTCCAGCCAGACCGCGTCGTCTTCGTGCCGGCGCTCCCGAAGACGAGAAGCGCGAAGATCGTCCGCCGCGCGGTGCGTGCCCGGGCGCTCGGCCAGGACCCGGGCGACCTCTCGTCGGTCGAGAATCCGGAGGTGCTGGAGGAGATCGCCCGTGCCGTCTGAGCTCGAGGGACAGGTGGCACTCGTGACCGGTGGCGGGCGCGGAATCGGACGCAGGGTCGCGCACGAGCTCGCGG
>JALZFU010000126.1 GCA_030861385.1 Actinomycetota bacterium | reverse complement strand
CCGCGACCGCGCCGGGCGACCCGACGTGGTCGTCGTCGACCCGCCGCGCGCGGGCGTCGCGCCGAAGGCCCTCGGTCGCATCGCCGCGCTCGAGGCGCGGCGCCTCGTCTACGTCTCCTGCAACCCGACGACGCTCGCCGGGAACGCGAAGGAGCTCGCGCGCGACTGGGGGTACCGCCTCGAGCGCGCGCGCCCGGTAGACATGTTCCCGCACACGCCGCACGTGGAGACGGTCGCGCTCTTCACTCGCTGATCTTCTCCTCCGACCACCTCCGGCGGTCTCGCCAGAGGAGGTCGGCGTTGACGATCACGAAGGCGGCGGATAGGAGCGGCAGCGCCGCGACGCCTGCCCGGTCGCTCCCGACCGCGATAGCGAGGGTCGCACCGAAGGAGAGCGTCATCAGGAGCCAGGTCGGAGCGGTCCGGAGGGTGAAGCGGACGGTCGCGCCGAGGAAGAGGGCGAAGAAGAGGACGTCGGGAAGGCCGAGCTGAGCGGTGGTCCTCTCGCCGAGGATCCGCATGAAGACCGAGAGGGCGTCGAAGACCTGCGGCTGGTTCTCTGTGATCTCACGGGTCGGCCCGCGCGCGACGGAGTAGAGGTCGACGGGGATGATGAGGAGGGCGACGAGGACGACCCACGTCGGCGCCTCGAAGAAGCTCAAGAACCACCAGCCGACGACCGTCGCCGCGGCGAGCTTGGCGAGGTTGGCGGCGATCGCGAACTCGGCCACGGAGAGCAGAACCGCGAGGAGGGCCAGCACGAAGGCGGCGACTCCCAGGCCGGCGGGGCCAAGCGCCTCGCTGAACGGGAGCGCGAGCCAGACGAGCGCGAACATCGCGGGCATGACGACGAGCGCGAGGAAGGCGACGTCCCCCCAGTCGGGGAGCGCGGGGAAGCGGCCGGCGACCGCCGAGTAGGTCCCGAGCGCGATCCCGACCGCTAGTACGGCGGCAGCTCGGACCACCAGGGCCCGACCGCCTTGAAGGCGTTCCAAAACGCCCGCTTCGCCGGCTGCTCGTCGAGCGCCGCGTCGATGTCCGGGCACACGAGGGCCTCGACCGTCGGCGTGAACCTCTGGATCTCCCCCGGCCTCGCTTCCACCTCGGTCGCCAGGGGGAACTGGACGGCGTTCAGGCACGCGAGCGCATCTTGCCCCATGACGACCACGAGCTTCGGCTGCACGACGTGCAGCTCGCGAAGGAGAAAGCGGAGCGCTTCCTCTCCCTCCTCGCCCTCGTACTTAAGGCAGTTCGTCCCGTAGACGGCCGTGGGGTCGACTCGGAGCCGTTGGAGTGACTTCAGGATCGCTTGCCCTGCGCGGCCGAAGAAGGCGACGCCCTCGTGGATCTCCGCGATCTGCGGTCGATGCTTCAAGAGGAAGATCTCGGCGAGCGGGTGACCCGAGCCGAGGACGGGCGCGCGCTCCGACCCCGCCGCTTCCGCTATCTCGTGCCCGAGCTCGTTCATCTCGGCGATCGCCTTCTTCAGGTACCGCTCGGAGATGTCGTTGGCGGAGGCCGGCACTGGGATTCGCCCTCGGCGAATCCCTAATGATTCGCCGAGGTCGTTCTCGCTAGGGATTCGCGCCGCCGCGCGCGAATCCCTGCCGTCCACTTGAGTCCCTGGAGGTAGACGAGCGACTTGGGCCGGCGGAGGATCTCCGCCGAGCGAAGGCTGATCAGGAACTCCTCCGGCGTCTCGAATGCGCGCATCCGAAGCGCGCCGGTTCCGATCGCCTGGACGACGTGCGCATCGGAGCCGGCGCCCATCGTCAGGTTGTACTTCCGGGCGAAGCGGAGCGCCTCGTCGTTGAAGCCGTCGAGGAGGAGCTTCGCGTTGTAGACCTCGAAGACGTCGATCTCGTTCAGGTGGCGGTGGAGCGTTCGTGCGTCGGGGATCGAGTGCAACCGGTCGAACGGGTGGGGGAGGTAGACGAGCCCGCCCTGCTCACGGATCGCCGCGATCGTCTCCGCCATCGACATTCGGCTCGGGATCTCCTCGCTGAGGAAAAGGCCGATCACCTCCCCGGCGCTAGTCTTCACCTCCTCGCCGGGGATGACGACGAGGTCGCTCCCACGGGCGAGGTCGCGCGCCTCGCGCGCCCCGTCGAAGACGTTGTGGTCGGTGATCGCGACGGCGCCGAGCCCCTTCGCCTCCGCGTGGTGCAGGAGGTCGGAGACCGGAACCGAGCAGTCGTAGGAGTGCTCGGTGTGCATGTGGAGATCGCAAAGGACGAGAGGCCGGTTCGCGAGCGGGTCGGCGCGGGACGCGCGGCGACGGCGCAAGACGACCCGGCGGTAGACGTCTCGCTCGAGCGAGTCCGCAAGCGCCGAGAACGACTCGCGTGACCCTTGGCCCCGCGCCTCCTCGGACGCGCGACGCCGCCATGCGTCGTCCTCGGCGAGGCGTGCCATCGCCGCCGCGAGGAGCTCGGG
>JALZFU010000125.1 GCA_030861385.1 Actinomycetota bacterium | reverse complement strand
GACGGCGTTCGGGGGATGCTCGGGAGGTGAGTAGAGCGAGTAGAGCTTGACGTCGCGCGTTCCCGTGTTGACGACGTTGTGCCAGACGCCCGCCGGAACGACCACCGCCCAATCGTCCTCGACATCGTGGCTCTCGTCGATCGCGTCCTCCGTCCGGCCGAGCTCGACCCGAGCCTGCCCCTCCTCGACCCGGAGGAACTGGTCGAGGTGCGGGTGTGACTCCCTGCCGATGTCCTCGCCCGGTGCGAGGCGCATCACGGTGAGCTGCGTATGCGCGCCGGTGAAGATGACCGTCCGAAACGTGGTGTTGTCCAGCGTGGCCCGCTCGATGTCTCCGACCCACCCCAGCATCGCTCTCCCTCCTTTGCACGTCTGCGCCCGCGCGAGGCTAGTCGCTCAGCGCTCGGGAGCCAAGCCCTCGTACCTCGTGAAGCAGGCGACGAAACGGATCCGTGCGCGAGGAATCGCCGCGGCGAGCGGCTCGTTGAACCAAATAGAGGGGGTGAGAACAACGGCTGTTTTCCTGATCCTGGTGTCCCTCGTCCTGATGGGACCCCTCGCCTACCTGTTCGGGGTCGACTCTCGCCGGTCGACCGACCGTGGGTGGGCCGGCGCTCGGCGCTGACCGACCGCAGCGAGGGCGCTGCCACCGAAGGAGGGCGCTCGCGCCGCCCAGCGGCCGCTTGACATAAGTTTGCGAAAGGCACGCCGCGGGGATATGCCGTTCCCGACGGATGTTGGCGGCGATGTGCAAAGGCCCGAGCCTCGGCCTCTTCACGAAACGGACGATTGCCGTCGCCCTGGCAGTCGTTGCGACGCTCGCGGTTCTCCCCGCGCGCGCATCGGCCCAGGAGGCGGCCGACGACCCGCTCTTCGTGCCCTGGTCCGATCTCCTTCCGGGGCTCACGAGCGCGTACGACCCAACCAGCGAGAACCTCTGTGTCCGCGGAGACCTCCGTTGCGTCGATGCCGTCATACGCGAGATGAATCGCCGCTTCCGCCCGCTCGCAGAGAGCTGCGACCACGATGCGCTCTTCGCTCTCACCTACCTGCGGACGACCGAGGAGTACCGGCGCACCGTGAGCGAAGACCCGAACTTCTTCTCGGATACCGCCTTCGTCAATCACGAAGACGCGGTCTTCGCGAGCTACTACTTCGAGGCGTACGACGACTGGCACGCGGGCCGGGCCGCGGAGGTTCCGAGTGCCTGGGCGATCGCGCTGCAAGCCGCCGACGAGCGCCGCGTCTCCGGTGCCGGCAACATCCTCCTCGGCGTGAACGCACACGTGAATCGTGACCTTCCGTTCGTGCTCGCCGCCATCGGCCTCGTCAAGCCTGACGGCTCGAGCCGCAAGCCTGACCACGACAAGGTGAACCGCATCCTGAACCGGGTCTACGGGCCGCTTCTCGCCGAGGCGGCCCGCCGGTTCGACCCGTCCATCTCGTCTCCGGCGGCCGAAGGGACGACGCTCGACGACACGACGCTTCTCCAGCTCGTCGTGTCCTGGCGTGAGGACGCCTGGCGAAACGCCGAGCGCTTGGTCGCCGCCGCCACACCCGCCGAACGCGAGCTCGTCGCCGCAAGCATCGAGGCCGCGGCGGCCGAGGAGGCTCGATCGCTCGCCGAGTCGACGGCGTACCGGGACCCCGTGACCGGCAGTGCCGCGCGCGACGCCTACTGCGCCGAGCACTGGAATGACGGCTAGTCGAGTCCGATCGCCCGAGAGCCCGCCGGGCGTCCCGGAGTGGGTCTCGCTCCCGCATGCGGCCGCGCTCGTTGCGAACACGGGAGACGCGGTCGTCGTCACGGACGGAACCGGAACCGTTCACTTCGCGAACCCGGCCGCGACGGTGCTTCTCGCGTGTCCGCGCTCGCGTGACTGCCACGCGTTCGAGGGCATCCACCCCGAAGATGCTGGTCGAGCACGAGAGAGGCTCGGCGTCGCCGCCCGCACTCGAGGAACGAGCAGCCTCGGAGAGTTCCGCTTCCGCGATGGCGGCTCGTATCGACGCGTCGATCTGGTCGCGGGCAACTTCTTGCGCGACCCGGCCGTCGGGGCGCTCATCCTCACCGCTCGCACGAGCGAAGGATCGGCGCGTGCCGAGCCCGCGTCGAGGAGCCCCCGCGACTTGTCTCTACTCGACGAGTTGCGTGAGGTCGTCTTCCGCACGGATGCCGCCGGAAACTGGACCTATCTCAATCGCGCCTGGTCCGAGCTCATGGGTTTTCCGGTGTCCGAGACGCTGGGGACGAATTTCCTCGATTACGTTCATCCCGACGAGCGCGAAGACACGATCGCCCTCTTCCAGGCGGTCGTCTCAGGCGGCGCGCAATATTGCAATCACCGTACGCGCTACCGAACGGCAGGCGACGAGTTTCGGTGGGTCGAGGTTCGATCTCGGTTGCTCCATGACGACGAGGGCAACCTCATCGGCAATACCGGCACGATCATCGATATCAGCGACCGCCGGCAAGCCGAGGAACTTCTCGCCAATCAGACTCGAATCTTCGCGCTCGGCGAGCGGCGGGAACGTGCCGAGCGCGAGTTCGTCACGAATGCCGCACATGAGCTCCGAACGCCCCTCGCCGCAATCGTGAGCGCGATCGAGGTACTCCAATCAGGTGCAAAAGACGTCGCTGAGGAGCGTGACGCCTTCCTCGCCGACATCCAACGCGAGTCGGACCGCCTCAGTCGTCTGGTGCGCGCGCTTCTCGTCCTTGCCCGGGCACAAACGGGTCAGGAGACGGTCAGCCGCGAGCGGGTGCGCCTTCGCCCAATCTTCGAGGAGATCGCGCAGAGCCTCCATCCCAACGACGGCGTTGCCGTCGAGGTTCGGTGCGCACCCGAGCTGGCCGTGCGCGCGGCCCGCGACTTGCTCGAGCAGGCGTTCTCGAACCTCGCCGCGAACGCCGCGAAACACACGCACTCGGGGCGAATCGAGTTCGTGGCCGCTCCCGCGGCGGAAGGCTGGGTCGCCGCCGAGGTACGAGATACCGGCGTCGGGATCCAGCGAGAAGAACACGACCGGGTCGTCGACCGCTTCTACCGCGGGGAGGGTCGAGGCGCAGACGGCTTCGGGCTCGGGCTCGCGATCGTCGACGAGGCCGTGAGCGCGCTCGGCGGCAAGATGGAGATGGAGTCGTCTCCGGGCAAAGGAACGACGGTTCGAGTTCTCCTCGGCGCGCCCGAATGAGCGCCGCCCGGCCGCGGATCCTCATGGTTGAAGACGAGCCCACGATTCGACGGGCGGTCGTCTACGCGCTGGAGCGGGAGGCATTCGCCGTCGACGCCGTAGACGACGGCGCGCAGGGCCTGTCCCGAGCTCGCGCAGAGCCGTACGATCTCGTGGTTCTCGACCTAGTGCTCCCCGGCATGCCGGGTCTCGACGTCTGCCGGGAGCTCCGCGCAGAGAGCAGCGTTCCGATCCTGGTCCTGACGGCGCGAGACACCGAGACCGACCGCGTGCTCGGCCTCGAGCTCGGCGCGGACGACTACGTGACGAAGCCGTTCTCGCTGGTCGAACTGATCAGTCGCGTGCGGGCGATCCTTCGCCGGCGCGAGCTCGACCGGGACGAGAGCGAGCACGCGAGCTACGTCGCCGGCGACCTTCGCGTCGATCTCGCGCGGCACGAGGTCCGCGTCGAGGGGAAGCGCGTGCGGGTTACGCCGTCGGAATTCAAGCTGCTGGCGCTCCTCGCCGAGCGACGCGAGCACGTCGTCACGCGCCGCGAAATCGTCCAACACCTCTGGGAAAGCTCGTATGCCGGAAGCGAGAACGTCTGCGAGGCGCACATATCGAACCTGCGTCGCAAGATCGAGCGGGATCGCGCACGGCCGGAGCGGATCATCACGGTGCGCGGAGTCGGGTACAAGCTCGTGCCTGTCTCAAGAAACCTAAAGTAATTCCGAGGCGAAGCTCCAGGCCGCGCTCCCTTGCCGCTGCGATCCTCCGTCCAGGGCGAGGAAGAGTGCGGGGAGCCAGGACTTGGTCGAGCGACGCCGCGAATGTCAGGACGCTTCCAATGCGGCGGAAGTCGTGCTGTTGGCTTCCATTCGGTCGGCACCTTCTGACGGCGGATCACCGTGCCGAAGCGCCGCTGGGCCTTCCCGTCCGAGCACGGCTCCCCGCCTTTCCTTCGCTTCCCGAGCCGTTGGCCGAGCCGGGTGCCTTACCTCACCACCCGCGCCTTCACACCGTTCACGGCGTTCCAGACGTCGACGCGAAGTGCGAGCGTCACCGCCCACGAACCCACCGCACGCTCGTCCTCGTCGTCTTCCTCCGCCACCTCGATCGTCGCGTATGCGACCTCCTCGGCGACGTAGCCCATCTGGCGCAGGAAGCGCAGCAGGTCCGTGGTCCGGTCGGGTGCCGCAGAAACGTCGATTCGCATAGCCGCAGTAGCGGCCCGCGGGAGCGGCGCCGCTGCTCTCATCATCGGGCAGCAGTCCCGTCGCGTCTACCGCTGTGACGTCGGCGGCTCGAGAGCGCGGTTCCTCGCGGACGGATCGCCGTCCCCACGCCCGCTTGTCCTTCGGGTCGGCGCGCGGTAGGTTCGGGCGTCACTCGCCCACGGCCGCCGGAGAAGGAGAGGCGCTGGCGCAGGAAGTTCACGGCTGGCTCGCCCTCGCCCTCTATCTCGTTCTCGCGCCCGCCTTCTACGGGTACCTGCAAAGCGGCCTCAACGGCGTTTGGCGATCGCAGGCGAGCAGGATGGAAGCCGAGCCGATTACTGCGTAGCGTCGAGCCCGACGGAACAACGAAAGTGTGCTCCGACGGTGACGCCGGGCGCTCACGTTCGGCAAGCGACACGAAGACGACCGCTCGCCGTCGAAGTTGACCGGCTGCGCGGAAGCGGCGAGAGTCACGCCGTGGAAGCCCCCGTCGAGCGCGCCGTGTCCACCGACTACCTGCGCGAGGTCGTCGAGCGCCTCGCCTCGCTCGGCTCGCACCCGCTCGGTTTCCGCGTCGCGGGGACGCCCGAGGAGCGCGAAGCGACGCGCTTCGTCGTCGGCGAGATGCGCGACCTCGGTCTCGTCGACGTCGCCGAGGAGCCGGTTCCGGTCGACGCGTGGCGCCTTCGCGAGGCGTTCGTCGAGAGCGAGGGGGGCGGACGGTACGAAGCGGCCTCGATGGGCGGCGTCCCCGAGACCGGGCGCGCAGGTGTCCGCGGGGAGCTCGTCATCGCCGGCGCGGGCTCGCGGCGCGAGCTCGAGGGCGTCGACCTCTCCGGGAAGGTCGTCCTCGTCGACTGGAGGGACGAGCGTCTCTGGCCCTACGACGTCGCCCTCGAGCTCGGCCTGCGCGGCGCCGCGGCGATGATCCTCACGTCGCTTCCCGACGGGCCGTACTACCAGGCGGACGGGGCGCTCGGGACCTTCGACGCGATGTGGCACGAGGGAGCCCCGCCGATGGTGACTATCCGCAAGGAGGACGCGGCCGAGCTTCTCGTCCGGGAGGGCGAACCGGTGCGGGTCGTCCTCGTCGCCCCGCTCGAGCGCTCCGCCGAGGCTGCGAACGTCGTCGGGACGCTTCCGGGGCGCGGACGCGGAGGACCCGTGATCGTCGGCGGCCATCACGACGGATGGTTCAAGGCCGCGTTCGACGATGCGACGGGGGTCGCGGTCACTCTCGCGCTCGCTCGCGCGTGCGTCGAGGCGCACGTCCGGCCGCGCCGCCCGCTCGTGTTCGTGTCGCACACCGCCGAGGAGTACGGGATCGCCGAGTCGCGCTACGACTGGTGCTACGGCGCCTGGTACCAGGTCGTGGAAACGCATCGCGAGTGGGGCGCCGGGGCGGCGTTCTACCTGAACGTCGAAGGCTCGGGCTATCCGGCGCCACTCGGCGTCGACGCGCCGCCGGAGCTTCGCGTCTGGGCGCGACGCCTGTGCCGCGTGGCCGAGCGTGACGGGCTCCTCCCCCTCGGCTGGCGGCTCGGGCGCCCAAGCACGTGGACCGAGGTTTGGACGTTCCTCGCGGCCGGCGTGCCGGGCATCAACGTCTCCACCTTCTCGGCCGAGTACAAGCGGACCCTCTACCACACGCAGTACGACACGACCGACCGTGTCGACGTCGACTACCTGGCCGCGCTCACGCGCCTCTACTCGCGCTTCCTCCTCGACGCCGCCGCCGATCCCGACGGGATCCTCGACTACGGCGCCCGCGCCCGCGAGGTGGCTCGCTCGGCTCCCGAGCTCGCCGACACGGCCGACGGGCTTCGGGACGCGCGTGGCCGACGTCGGTTCACCGCGCTCGGTCGCGGCCTCTACGGCCTCGACGCAGGCGATGCGCCCGCGTACCCGC
>JALZFU010000119.1 GCA_030861385.1 Actinomycetota bacterium | reverse complement strand
CTCCGGCGGCCCCGCGTCCGTATATGCGGAGGCCGCCCCGCGGGTCGATCCGGGGCTCTACGAGCTCGGCGTCCCCGTCCTCGGGATCTGCTACGGCATGCAGCTTCTCGCGCGCGACCTCGGCGGCCGGGTCGAGCCGACCGGGCGCTCGGAGTTCGGCCGAACCGACCTTCGCGTCCAGCGAGAGAGCGAGCTCTTCGCCGCTCTCCCCGAGAAGCAGAGCTGCTGGATGAGCCACCGCGACTCGGTCGTCGCACCGCCCGCCGGCGCGCGCGTCGTCGCCTCGTCGCCCGCGGCGCCGATCTCGGCGTTCGAGGACGGCGAGAGAGGGATCTACGGCGTCCAGTTTCACCCGGAGGTCGCTCACACGCCGCACGGCCAGGAGGTCCTCAAGAACTTCCTCTACCGCGTGGCGGAGGCGCCGCCTGCGTGGACGGCCGCCGCGGTGATCGAGGAGGAGACCGCCCGCATCCGAGCCCAGGTCGGCGACGAGCGCGTGCTCTGCGCGCTCTCGGGCGGGGTCGACTCGGCCGTCGCCGCCCTCCTTGCGCACAAGGCCGTCGGCGAGCGGCTGACGTGCGTCTTCGTCGACCACGGACTCCTCCGCAAGGGCGAGGCGGAGCAGGTCGCCGAGACCTTCGGGCGTCACTTCCACGTCCCGCTCGTCCACGTCGACGCCCGCGAACGTTTCCTCGACCGCCTTCGCGGCGTCGACGACCCGGAGCGCAAGCGGCGCCTCGTCGGTGAGGAGTTCATCCGCGTCTTCGAGGAGGAGGCAGGCCGCGTCGGCCGGATCCGCTTCCTCGTGCAGGGGACGCTCTACTCGGACGTCATCGAGTCGGGCGGGCGCGAGACGAGCGAGGGGGTCGCCGCCACCATCAAGTCCCACCACAACGTCGGCGGCCTCCCCGCCGAGATGAGCTTCGAGCTCGTCGAGCCGCTCCGGATGCTCTTCAAGGACGAGGTGCGGCGCGTCGGCGAGGAGCTCGGCCTCCCCGAGCCGATGGTGTGGCGGCAGCCGTTCCCCGGTCCCGGCCTCGCGATCCGCGTCATCGGCGACGTGACGGAGGAGCGGCTCGAGATCCTCCGGGAGGCGGACGCGATCCTCCAGGACGAGATCCGGCGCGCGGGGCTCTACCGCGACCTCTGGCAGAGCTTCGCCGTCCTCCCGGCGATCCGCTCCGTCGGCGTGCAGGGAGACGAGCGCACCTACGCCTATCCGATCGTCATCCGCGCCGTCACGTCCGAGGACGCGATGACAGCGGACTGGGCGCGGCTCCCCCACGAACTCCTCGAGACGATCGCGAGCCGGATCGTCAACGAGGTTGCGGGCGTGAACCGGGTCGCGCTCGACCTGACGTCGAAGCCGCCGGCGACGATCGAGTGGGAGTAGCCCCGCCGCTCGCGCGCCGATCGCGTGAGCGTCATCCGGCGGCAGGCGGAACTGGGACGTAGCCGGAGCTGCTACGGCTGCCCTTCGAGCCGGACGTCCGGGTAGCGCGAGCGAACGTCGTCGACGTACGCGGCGAGCCGCTCGGCAAGGTGCCGGCTCTCGACCTCGAGCACGTTCTCGGCGTTCGTCTCTCCCGAGCGCGAGAGGTTGTAGCTCCCCACGAAGAAGACGTCGTCGGCGACTGTCACCTTCGCGTGCATGAAGTCGTGCACGCTCCCCTCGGGGCGCCACGGCGTCGAGACCTTGCCGGTGAAGCGCTCCGCGAGCGCGCGGCGAAGGAGCGGGAGCTTCCACGAGATGTTGCCGTTCTCTTCCCACTGCTGGACGACGCCGAGAACCTGCGTCTGGTCGACGAGGCCCGCGACGTCGACGCGTCCGTCGGAGACCGCCTGCGCGAGGGCCCCGAGGACCGGGCCGCTCGTGATGACGGGCGAGGCGATCCGAACCCGGCGCTTCGCGCGGGCGATCGCCCGCGCGATCCGCGCCGAGAGATCCTCGCCGTTCCCGGGTGTGAACCAGGCGCGAGCGGGCCTCCCATCGATGCCGATCGTCCGTGGCTCGACGAAGCCGCTGCGCTCGACGGCGCCCGTGACCCAAAGCTCGTCGAAGTTCGCGGCATACGCCGCCGCGAGGTCCGGTGAGCGAACGACGACGACGACGTTCTCCTGGCGCGTGAACGAGTCGTCGGTCCAGTTCATCGAGCCGGTCCAGATCGCCTCGCCGTCGCGGACGACGTACTTGTGGTGCATGAGGTCGGGGACGCCCGCGACCGCCTTGTTCGGGACTCCGAAGGAGGCGATGAGCTCCGCATCGGGCTCGGGCGGCGGTGGGACCGGGATCGGATTCCTGTGGTCGACGTTGTAGACGATGCGGACCGCGACGCCGCGCTCCGCGGCCGCCGAGATCGCGCCCCCGACGACCGCCGCCCGGTCGGGCGAAAGGTGGAAGTCGTAGTGGGCGAGATCGAGCGTTCGGCTCGCCTCGTCGATGAAAGCGGCGATCGCGGCGGCGACGTCGGCGGCCGACTGCCCGCCGTCCGTGAGCGTCCGGACGTCGATCATCGAGTCGTAAAGCCGGAAACGCCCTCGGGACGCTCGTCGTAGACGTCGACGCGGGCGACGTCGGCGTCGCGCGGGCCTTCCCGACAGAACGCGACCAGCCGCTCGACCGCGTCCCGGTCGCCCTCGAACACGGCCTCCACGCTGCCGTCCGGGACGTTTCGCACCCACCCGCGGACACTACGCTGGGCGGCCCGCCGACGAACCGAGTCGCGAAAGAAGACCCCCTGAACGCGACCATGGACGACGACGCGCCGTCGGATCACGCCGGCGCCTCACGGTAGCGCCGAAACCACGGCAGGACGAGAAGCGCGAGGAGCGCCGAGAAGACCGCTGCGAGGAAGAACGGCGCGCGCGTGTTCGCGTGGAAGAGCGGCACGTAGACGAGCGGTCCGACGGCGACCCCGAGGAACTTGAACGCGCTGTAGAGCGAGGTTGCGCCCGCACGGTTGGCAGGGAACGACTCGACCGCCATCGTGTTGAGCGCCGCCCACACGAAGGTCGCAGCGCAACCGACGCCGAGCCAGACGAGCGCGAGGCTCCATGCGCTCGGTGCGACCGTGAGGGCGAGGACGCCCGCGAGGCAGGCGAGTGTTCCCGCAAGGGCGGTGACCGGTCGTCCGGCTCGGTCGACGAACGACCCGGCGAGGCGCCCGAGGACGATCCCGCCGAGCCCGTAGCCCGCGACGAGGAGCCCGCGGGCTCCCGACCCGAGCCCGAACTCGTCCGTCGCGACGAGGACGAGGACGAACCCGATCGCGGTGAAGCCGAGGTAGCCGAGGAGGGCCTTTGCGGCGAGGAGGGCGATCCAGCGGTTGAGGAGCGCTCGCAGGTTCGCGTTGCTCGCTCCCGCGCTCGCGAAGTCTCCGAGCGTCCGGGAGGGAAACGCGAGCGCGAGCGCCGCGACGGTGACGACGGCGAACGCGAGGCGCCAGGAGATCTCGCCGAGAGCGCCGCCGAGAGCGGGCGCGAGCGTGAAGCCGGCCGTCTGCCAGGCGGCAAACGTCCCCACCGTACGACCGAGAACCTCGGGCGCCGCCACCTGGGCGAGGGCGGCGAGGAGGATCGGGCTCAGGAACGCGTTCGCGGCGCCCATGACTGCTCGGCCGGCGAGGAAGCTCCAGATCTCGGGGGCGAGCGCGCAGACGAGCGCGGCGGCCCCATACGCGACGTACCCGGCCCGAACGACGCGGCGGGCGCCGATCCGCTCCGCGACCGTTCCCGAGATGAGCTGAAGCGTGGCGAACGGGATCATGTAGACGGTGATCGCGGCCGTGACGAGGGTGAGCGACGTGTGGAGGCCGTCGCGGACGCTCGGGATGAGCGCGATCAGCATCGCGCCGCCGAACGGCCCGAGGAAGCCGCCCGCGTAAAGCGGAAGCGTGAGGGGCACGCCGGTAGGCTACGCTCGGTGTCGCCGCGGTCGGCCGAGGAGCTCGCGGGCCCGGCGCTGCGGCGGGCGGTTCGCCGGAACACGGCGCTTCTCGCCGCCGCCCTCGCGGTCAACTCGGCGATGCTCCAGCTCGCGGCGGCGATCGCCTCGATCACCTTCGTCGAAGTGACCGGAAACCGCGCGCTCCTCGGCCTCGGGCCGGCCGTCTTCCTGACCGCCGGCGCGCTCACCTCGCTGCCGGCGGGGCGTGCGATGGATCGGTTCGGTCGCGTCCCGGTACTCGCGGCCGGGTTCACGCTCGGCGCGATCGGCGCAGCGATCACGGGACTCGCAGTCGACGCGGACTCGGCGCCGCTCACGATCGTCGGCTTCGCGCTCATCGGCTCCGCCTCCGGCGTCGCCCTCCTCGCACGGGCGGCGGCGGGGGACATGTACCCCCCGGAGCGGCGCGGGCGCGGGATCGCGCTCGTCCTTTTCGGCGCCGTCTTCGGCGCGATCCTCGGTCCCGCCGTCTTCGGCCCGCTCTTCGCCGGGAAGGACGTCGACGCTGAGACCCTCACGGCGCCATGGCTCGTCGCCTCGGGGTTCATGCTGGTCGGGCTCGCGCTCGTCCTGACCGTCCGACCGGAGCCCAAGCGGATCGGAGAAGCGCTCGCGTCGGGTAGCGGCGATCCGCCCGCCGCGGCGGCGCCGCTCGCGACGATCCTGCGCCGGCCGGGAGCGCTTCCCGCGCTCCTCGCCGCGCTCGCGAGCTTCTCGGTCATGGCGGCGCTCATGAACCTCGTCTCGTACGTCGTCGTCGAGGAGCACGGCCATCACCAGGCGGACGTATTCCCGATCGTCGGAGCGCACGTCTTCGGCATGTACGCGCTCGTCCTGGTCGTCGGCACGGCGATCGACCGGGTTGGCCGACGGCCGGCGCTCGTCGGCGGACTCCTCGTCATGGCGCTCGCCTCGGCGCTCCTCGCGTCCGCCGAGGGCGTCGCGGCGACCGCGTTTCTCCTCTTCGCGCTCGGAGTCGGTTGGAACCTCTCGTTCGTCGCGGCGACCGCGGCCCTCGCCGACGTCGCGACCGTGAGCGAGCGGGGGAAGCTCCTCGGGTTCAACGACCTCGGATCGAGCCTCCTCGCAGCCGCGCTCGTGCTCCTCGGCGGCCTCGTCGTCGAGACCCTCGGCCCCGCCGTGCTGGCGCTCGCGGGGACGACGTTCGTCCTTCTCCCCGCGATTTGGATTCTGCGACCTGCGGCCGCTCTCCGCGAGCACGTGACCTCGCCGACCGCGGGCGCGTGACCGGGGCGCAAACGTGGTCGCACCGCGTGGCGGTCCGGGCGCGCTGCGTCACACACCCGCGCGCCCGGCGGCGCTACCGTGACCGGTGAGGGGGTAGCCCAGGGGGGTCCCCCGGGGGAAAGCATGCTCGCGCGAGTAACGAAGCTTGTGTCCCCGCCGTTCGATCTCGCCGGCTTCGTGGAGGACCTCGCGTGCGCGACGATCGGCGGAACCTTCAACTTCTACCGGGACGGCGAGCGCGCCGCGCTCCTTCGCGCCCGCCTGCGTTCCTACCTCTCCGCGAGAGCGGCCGCACCGCTTCTTCTCGTCGCCGAGGCGCCGGGGTACCGCGGGACCCGCATGAGCGGCATCCCGCTTACTTCCGAGCGCCAGCTCTCCGGAACCGGGCCGGGAGAGGCGACGGCGACGATCGTCCATCGTGTGCTCGTGGGACTCGGGATCGCCGAGTGCACGCTCCTTTGGAACGTCGTCCCCACGCACCCGCACCTCCCGAGTCGCCCGCACACGAACCGCGCTCCCACGCGAGGCGAGATCGCGGCCGCAGCGCCGTTCCTCGCCGTCCTCGCGCGGGGACGGCGCGTGGTCGCGGTCGGGCGGCTCGCCGAATCCGTGCTCGGCTCCCCCGCCGTCCGCCATCCCTCGCACGGAGGCGCCGCGGCCTTCGCCGACGGTCTTCGTAGAATCCTCGGCCACGAGGGCTCGGAAAGGAGCGCGATGGAAGAAGCGACGGTGCGGGAGGCGGCCGCGACCCACGCGCAGGCGACGGTCGAGCGCGACTACGAGACGGCCGGCGCGTACCTCTCGGAAGAGATGAAGGCGAGCGCCGGCGAGATCATGCGCGAGATGCCGCGTCCCCTCACCTCCGCGGAGGTCGTCGCTGTCGAGGGAGGCACTGATGCCGCCACATGCCTCATCCGCTATGCGGGCGACGAGGCGGCGACGACGGTCGCCTCGCACTGGCGGGAGATCGACGGCGAGCCGAAGATCGTCGCGCTCGAGGTGGTCGAGAAGCGGTAGTCCGGCCGGTAACGGCTGGTACCATCGTCGAGCGGCGGGCGCGCGTCCGCCGTTCTTTGTGCGCATGAAGACCTGGAACGCGAAAGCCGAATCGCTCGAGCGGCGCTGGTACGTCGTCGATGCCGACGGCCAGACGCTCGGACGCCTCGCGACGCGGATCGCAGACACGCTCCGCGGGAAGCGCAAGCCCGAGTACACGCCGCACGTCGACTCGGGCGACTTCGTCGTCGTCGTGAACGCGGAGAAGATCGCCGTCACCGGCACGAAGCTGGACGACAAGCGCTACTACCGCCACTCCGGCTACCCGGGCGGGCTGAGGTCGCGGACGCTTCGCGAGGAGCTCGAACGGCGGCCGACGGAGGTCCTTCGGCGGGCCGTGAAGGGGATGCTGCCGCGGAACCGCCTCGCGCGGCGCCAGATCACGAAGCTCAAGGTGTACGCGGGGCCGGATCACCCGCATCAGGCGCAGAGCCCGGAGCCGCTTCCCGAGTGAACGAGCTCGCACAGTACCGCGGCACCGGCAAGCGCAAGACGTCCGTCGCCCGCGTCATCGTCCGGCCCGGCGATGGCGGGTGGTGGATCAACGGACGGACGCTCGAGGAGTACTTCCCTCGCCCCGCGCAGCGGGCGGTCGCGACCGCGCCGCTTCGAATCGCCGGCGTCGAGGGGCGCTTCGACGTCCGCGTACGGCTTCACGGCGGCGGCGTCTCGGGACAGGCGGGTGCCCTTCGCCACGGACTCGCACGCGCCCTCGTCGAGGCCGATCCGAGCCTTCGGACGCCGCTCAAGCGCGAGCGGCTCCTGACGCGCGACGCCCGCATCGTCGAGCGGAAGAAGGCCGGGCTCCACAAGGCCCGCAAGGCGCCGCAGTACTCGAAGCGCTAGCGCTTCTCGCCTTCGGGGAGAAGCGCCGTTACCGTTCGTCTGTGGCCGCGAGGCGCTATTTCGGCACGGACGGCGTTCGCGGCGTCTTCGGCGTCGACCTCACTGAGGAGCTCGTCACTCGGCTCGGTCGCGCGTTCGCGACGTGGAGCAGCGGGCGCAGCGTCCTCGTTGGGCGCGACACGCGCGCGTCGGGCCCTCCGCTTGAGGTGGCGCTCTCGGACGGTCTCGCGTCCGGCGGGTCACCCGTCCGCTTCGCCGGCATTCTCCCGACCCCCGCGGTCGCGCTCCTCGCCGAGGAGTGCGGCGCCGTGATCTCGGCCTCGCACAACCCGCCGGAGTACAACGGCGTCAAGTTCTTCGGCCCCGACGGATTCAAGCTCTCGGACGCCGACGAAGCGGCGATCGAGGGCTTTCTCGACGCGCCGCCGGCCGACGACGCCATCGGCTCCCGCTGGCCCGAGCCCGAGGAGGGCTGCGCGGAGCGCTACGTCGAGCTCGTGTGCGAGCGATTTGGGGCGCGGCTCGACGATCTTCGAATCGCTTGCGACTGCGCGAACGGGGCGATGAGCGGGGTCGCGCCGGCGGTGTTCCAGCGGCTGGGCGCCGCGGTCACCCCCGTGGGGAACGATCCCGACGGGACGAACATCAACGTCGGCTGCGGCGCGACCGATCTCTCCCTGCTCGCGCGGGTCGTTCGCGAAGGTGGGCTGGACTTCGGGGTCGCCTTCGACGGCGACGGCGATCGAATGCTCGCGGTCGACGCGTCCGGCGCCGACGTCGACGGCGATCGGATCGTGGCGATCCTGGCGCTCCACCTCGCGGTCGAGGTCGTCGTCGTCACCGCGATGACGAACCTCGGCTTCCACCGGCTCATGCGGGGGCGCGGCGTCCGCGTCGTCACGACGGACGTCGGCGACCGCTACGTGCTGGCGGCGATGCGCCGCGAGGGAGCGCTCCTCGGAGGCGAGCAGGCGGGTCACATCGTCTGCCTGGACGGCCACACGACGGGCGACGGCCTCGCCGCCGCCCTGCTTCTCGCGCGGGCGGTGCAC
>JALZFU010000074.1 GCA_030861385.1 Actinomycetota bacterium | reverse complement strand
AGGGGCGTACTTCTCGCGGCCGACGACGAGCTGCAACGTCGGAATCGCGGCGACCGTCGACGTCGGCACCTTCAACCGGGCCAACGTGCAGATCAAGGCCTTCGGCGGCCTCTGCGGGAACGGCGGCTGCTCCCTCGCCTACGACGCCTCCCTCGCGAAGTGGACGGGCGCCGTTCCGGTGGCGGCCGCGGCCGGCCCGGTGCCGATCGAGCTCCGCTGGCAGCTGATCAACACGACGATCACGGGGAAGGGAACGTGCAGCACGTCGTTCCGCAACAACAACCCCTGCCAGGGGTCGTTCGGGACGGTGCAGCGCACGTTCACCGGCACGGACGCGCGCTCGGGGCCGATCCGGATCGCGGAGGTCTGGGAGAACGGCGCGAGCGGGGCGAACTCCTTCCCGACGGGCACGACGCGGAACCTCGTCGTCAAGATCGCGATCGCCGGAAACCTCGCGGACGCGCAGAGCGTTAGCGACCCGGTCGTCCTCCTCCGCGTGACGGGGAGTCAGAACCAGTCCGTCGACTGCGACCCCGATCTCCCCAACCTTCGGGACGAGATCCGATACGGCTGCCGGCCGCTGTACGAGGTGAACGGCGGGACCGCCTGCCCGAGCGCGGCGTCCGCGCTCTGGGGCACTCCCCAGCCGTGGAACTGCGTCGCGATCCAGACGGGAGGGGCGGTCGGTCAAGTCGAGCAGGGTCTGCGCGACCGGATCCTGGGCGGCTCGCCGACGTGCACGAGCCCGAATAACTGGAGCAGCTTTCCAAACATCCCTTCCGGCGACCCACGCATCGTGCCCGTCTTCATCACGCCCTTCGGAACCTTCACGGGGAGCGGAAACGACGTTGTGCCCGTCACGAACTTCGCGACCTTCTACGTCACGGGCTGGTTCAACAGCCCGTGTGCAAGCGACGATCCCGCGCCCGACCGCGGATACATCGTCGGGCATTTCATCAAGTACGTCTTCGCTCTCAATAGCGGCGGAGGAAGCGGCGAGCTCTGCGACGTCAACGCGTTCGGGAGCTGCGTCGCCGCCATGACCGAATAAAGGAGGAAAAAGGGATGCAATTTGCGCAAAAACTGCTGGCTACTCGGGGAGGAACGATTGCCCTGAGCGGCGTCGCAGCCGTCCTCGCGACAGTCGTCCTGCTCGCGTACCTCCACCGCTACCGCGAGAGCATCGGCGAGTCCTCGCAGCCGATGACGGTGCTGGTCGCGAAAGACCTGATCGAGAAGGGAACCCCCGGGAGTACGGTCGGCTCGAACGACCTCTTCCAGGTCGCGACGACTCCGCGAAGCGAGGTCAAGGAGGGCGCGATCACCGATCCGGCGAGCCTTCGAGGCAAGGTCGCGATCGACGACATCTACCCGGGGCAGCAGCTCACGCTCGGCGACTTCAGCACCACGGGCGCAGACGCGCTCGGGAACCGGATCAGCGAGAACGAGCGCGCGATTTCGGTCCCCATCGACGCCGCGCACGGCATGATCGGCAACGTCCAGGCGGGCGATCACGTCGATCTGTTCGCAGGCCTGACGGTCAAGCGGCTTCGCCCCGACGGCACGCCGGACCCGGACGCCGAGGAGCGCCCTGTCGTCAAGCTCCTCGTCGAGGACGTCCTCGTCCTCGACGCTCCATCCGAGAAGGGCTCGGTCGGCGCCGGCGGGCAGCAGATTGCGAACGTCACCCTCCGGGTCCCGGACGAGGACGCGGCGAAGGTTGCGTTCGCAGCCGACAACGGCAAGGTCTGGATCGTCCTGCGGCCCCGGACCGGCGCGACGCAGAGCGCCCCCGACATCGTCAGCGTCGAGACGGTCCTCTTCGGCGCGAAGCCGGTCGCCGTCGCTCGGTCGTTCGGAGCGCGGCGATGAGCGGCCCGATCAGCGTCCTCGTCGCGCTCGACGGCGACGTCGCCCGCGACGCCGTGGAGTCCGCCCTGCCCCTCGACCGTGGCATCCATGTCGTCGGGATCGTGGACGGGCTCGAGGAGAGCTGGGCGACGCTTCAGGAGGTCCCGGCCGACGTGCTCGCGATCGCGTGCGCCGGCTCCTCCGACCGCGTGCTCTACCTGATCGACGGCGCAGTCAGGCAGAAGCCCGAGCGCCCCGTAATCGTCTTCACCGAGGGCTCACCGAACGGCTTCGTGCGGCGACTCTTCGACGCGGGCGCGGACGACATCGTGACGCTCCCCGAGAGCCCCGACCAGGTCGGTTTCGCTGTGCAGAAGGCGGTCGCGCGTAAGGAGCGGGCCGTCGGCGGCGCCGGTGTCGCGCTCGCGCCGATGATCTGCGTCCTCGGCCCGAAGGGTGGGACGGGGAAGACGTTGACCTCGTCCAACCTGGCCGTCGCGCTCGCGCTCGGTGGTCGTAAGGTGGCGGTCGTCGACCTCGACCTCCAGTTCGGGGACGTCGGCCTCGCCCTCGGGCTCGCCCCCGACCGCACGATCTACGACCTCGCCAAGTCGGGCGGCTCGCTCGACGCCGAGAAGCTCGAGGCGTACCTCTCGCCCCACCCGTCGGGCGTGCGCGTCCTCATGGCACCCACGCGGCCGGATCACGCGGGCGTGATCACGACCGAGTTCCTGCGCGACGTCTACCCGATCCTCCGGACGACGCACGACTACCTGATCGTCGACACGCCGCCCGGGTTCACGCCGGAGGTAATCGCCTCGATCGACAGCTCGTCGGACATCTGCATCGTCGGGATGCTCGACTCTCTCTCGCTCAAGAACACGAAGCTCGGCCTCGAGACGCTCGAGCTCATGGGGTACGACGCCGCTCGCACGCGCGTCGTCCTGAACCGAGCGGACAGCCGCGTCGGCATCACGCACGACGACGTCGTCGCGATCCTCGGGCGGCCACCGGACATCACGGTTCCGAGTGACCGCGACATCCCGCGCTCGGTCAACGAGGGGCAGCCGGTCGTGGTGGCGAAGAGCCGCTCGGAGGCGGCAAAGGCCTTCCAGGCACTCGCCGCGCTCTACGAGCCCGGACGAAACGGCAAGTCGAGCGGCGGCGGTCGGCGCCTCGCGCGGTTCCGGAGGAGCGCGTGATGGAGCTGCACGAACGTCTCTCCGCAGCGCGCCCCGTCGCGCCGACCGACGGGCCCGATCCGTTCTCGGAGGTCAAAAACCGGATCCACCTCGCCGTGATCGGCGACCTCGGCCCGCAGCTCTTCAACGTCAACATGGACCCGAACGCGGTCCGGGAACGGGTGACGGCGGACATCCGGAACCACCTCGGGCGCGAGCAGGGCATCTCGCGTGACGACCGGGAACGGCTCGCGGCCGAGATCGCCGACGACATCCTCGGGCACGGCCCGCTCGAGCGGCTGCTCGCCGACGAAAGCGTGACCGAGGTCATGGTGAACGGCCCCTACGACGTCTGGGTCGAGCGGCAGGGCCGGCTCTACGAGACGACCGTCCGCTTCACCGACGAGTCGCATTTGCGGCGGATCATCAACAAGATGGTCGCCCAGGTCGGGCGGCGGATCGACGAGTCCTCGCCCATGGTCGACGCTCGCCTCCCGGACGGGAGCCGCGTCAACGCGGTTCTCCCGCCGCTCTCGCTCTCGGGGCCGCTCGTCACGATCCGGAAGTTCTCGAAGAAGCGGCTCGACATGGCCGACCTCGTCCGGCTCGGGTCGCTGAGCACGTCGACCGTCGAGTTCCTCCAGCGCTGCGTCCTCGCCGAGCTGAACATCCTGATCTCGGGGGGGACGGGCTCCGGAAAGACGACCCTCCTGAACGCGCTCTCGACGGCGATTCCGAACTCCGACCGGATCGTGACGATCGAGGACGCCGCCGAGCTCCGCCTCGACCAGCGGCACGTGCTCCGCCTCGAGGCAAGGCCCAAGAACATCGAGGGCGAGGGAGAGATTCCGATTCGCGAGCTCGTCCGGAACTCCCTGCGCATGCGGCCCGACCGGATCATCGTCGGCGAGGTTCGCGGCGCCGAGGCGCTCGACATGCTCCAGGCGATGAACACGGGCCACGACGGCTCGCTCTGCACGGTGCACGCGAACGCGCCCCGGGACGCGCTCTCGCGGATCGAGACGATGGTGCTGATGGCGGGCTACGACCTGCCCATGCGCGCGATCCGACAGCAGGTCGCATCGGCGCTCGATCTGATCGTTCACCTCGAGCGCCTCGAGGACGGCTCGCGACGGGTCACCGCGATCACCGAGGTCGGGCGCATGGAGTCGGACGTGATCACCCTCCAGGACATCTTCGACTTCAAGGTCGACGAGGTGACGAGCGACCGCGTCGTCGTCGGGAGCCTCCGGTCGACCGGTCTTCGGCCGAGCTTCCTGCATAAGTTCGAGAAGCGGGGCGTCTCCCTTCCGGTCTCGCTCTTCGCTGACCGGCGACCCCAGCTCGCAGACGTGGCACGGGGCGGGGCGCGATGAGGCGCACGCGCGCTCTCGTCCCGCTCCTCGTCGCGGCGCTCGCCGCGCCCGCGGCTGCGACGGCGCAGCGGACCGAGCTCACTCCCCTGCACGGCGCGAGGTTCCCCGACCGCGCGTACGTCCTGACGCTTCCGTCGAGGCTCCCGCTCGACGAGAGCAGCGTCGCCGTGCGCGAGAACGGGGAACTCGTCTCGGACGTGAGCCTGATCCCCGCGGGCGCGCAGGAAGCGGGTCGCTTCGCGGTCGTTCTCGTCATCGACGCGAGCAACAGCATGCGCGGGCAGCCGATCCGGGAAGCGCTCGCCGCGGCGCGCGCGTTCGCCGCCAGGCGAAGCGAGAACCAGGCCGTCGCGATCGTCGCGTTCAACAGCGAGTCCGGGGTCCTTGTTCCGTTCACGACGGACGACCAGCAGATCGCAGACGCGCTCGCGACCGCGCCCACGCTCAGCCAGGGCACGCACATCTACGACGGGGTCGACGCGGCCCTCACCCTGATCGAGGAGGCGAAGGTCACGGGGAGCTCGATCATCGTCCTCTCGGACGGGGCGGACACGGGCAGCCGGGCGGACGTGACCGACGTCATCGCGCGCGCCGGGCGGAGCCGCGTCCGGATCTTTTCGGTCGGCCTGCGCTCGCGGAGCTTCGAGCCCGCGCCCCTCGTCCGGCTCGCCGACGAGGCGAGCGGCCGCTACTCGGAGGCGGCGTTGGCCGACGACCTGGAGCGGATCTTCGACGAGCTCGGGACGCTGCTCGCGCACGAGTACGTCCTCCGGTACCGCTCGTCCGCCGGGCCCGAGCTGCCGGTCAAGGTCGCCGTTTCGGTCGAGGGGATCGACGGCATCGCCGTGAGCGAGTACCTCACGCCGGAGGCCCCGCCCGGGTCGGGGCCGTTCCATCGCTCGCTCGGTGAACGGTTCCTCCATTCGAGCGCGGGGATGATCGCGACGAGCGTCGTAGTCGCCCTGCTCGTCGGCGGAGCGTTCGCCGCGCTCGTCCGACCCCGGACGCGGACGCTGCGCGCGCGGATGGCGGAGTTCGTCTCACTCTCCATCCCTGAGCGAACGAAAGGGGGCGCGCGCACGGACGTCGTCCTCGCCCGCGCCGAGAAGGGGTTCGCGCGCACGCGCTGGTGGTCCCGTCTCAAGGACGAGCTCGAGATCGCCGGCATCGGAATCCCCGCGATCCAGATCGTCCTCGGGACGCTCATGGCGACGGTCATCGTCGCGGGCCTCCTCTTCCTCGCGGCCGGCAGCTTGGCAGTCCTCCTCGCCCTGGGCGTGCCGATCGCCGCGCGCTCCCTGATCAAGCGGAAGCTCGCGCGGCAGCGGCGGCTCTTCGCGGAACAACTCCCCGACAACCTGCAGGTCATCTCCTCGGCCCTCCGCGCGGGTCACAGCCTCGTCGGGGCGCTCTCCGTCCTCGTCGACGACTGCCCGGAGCCCTCGCGCGGCGAGTTCCGGCGGGTGATCGGCGACGAGCAGCTCGGCGTCCCGCTCGAGAGCGGGCTCGAGGTCGTCGCGAACCGGATGGAGAACCGCGATCTCGAGCAGGTCGGGCTCGTCGCCGCCCTCCAGCGCGAGACGGGCGGCAACACGGCCGAGGTGCTCGACCGTGTCGCCGACACGATCAGGAGCCGCGCCGAGCTTCGCCGCCTCGTCAAGACGCTGACCGCCCAGGGTCGCATGTCGCGCTGGGTCGTCTCGCTTCTCCCCGTCGGCCTGCTCGTCGTGATCTCGGCCATGAACCCGCGCTACGTCGCGCCCCTCTTCGAACATTCGACGGGCCGGGGGCTCCTCGTCGCGGCCGCGATCCTGGTCGTGGCCGGGTCGGTCGTGATCAAGCGAATCGTCGACATCAAGGTCTGAGGAGGTTCCGATGCTCATCGTCCTCGTCGGCGCACTCTTCCTCGCAGGCCTCGCGTTCTCTCTCGTCCTGCGGGCGGCGCTCATGCCGCGCATGCGGACGGCGGAGACCGTCGAAGCGATCGAGGGGTACGGGTACGCCGTCCCGAACGCAGAGGCGAACGTCGGCCGTGGGCTCCGCGGCGCCCTCGACGACGTCGCCGGTCTCCTCGGGGCCGCGCTCGGACGTCGTCTCGGCGGGGTCGGCGAAGCCGAGCTCCGCAACGAGCTCATGGCGGCGGGCCTCTACAGGCTTCCGCCCCGCCGGTTCCTCGGCTACCGCGTCATCTGCGTCTTCATGGTTCCCGCGGCGTGGCTCTCCGTCGCGACGACGTCCGGCCAGTCGCGCTTCTTCCTCGTCGTCGGGCTGATCGTCGCCGTCCTCGCAGGCTGGCAGGCGCCGCTCGTCTTGGTGCGGAAGCGCGCGCGTCGGCGCCTGGAGCGGATCGACTACGAGCTCCCCGAGCTGATCGACCTCCTCGTCGTCACGGTCGAGGCTGGTCTCGGCTTCAACAGCTCCTTGCAGGTGGCGGCCGAGCGGTTGCGCGGACCCCTGGGCGACGAGATGCGGCTCGCCCTCCAGGAGCAGAGCCTCGGCCTTCCGACGGACGAGGCGCTTCGAAACATGCTCGCGCGAGCCGACACGCCCGCGATGCGCTCGTTCGTCCGCTCGATCATCCAGGGCGAGTCGCTCGGCGTCTCGATCGGCGACATCATGCGGAACCTCGCCGAGGAGATGCGCAAGCGCCGCAAGGCAACCGCGGAGGAGCGGGCGCAGAAGGCCCCGATCAAGATCCTCTTCCCGCTGATTTTCATGATCTTCCCGGCGATGTTCGTCGTGCTCCTGGGCCCGGCGGCGTTCCAATTCATCGAGGCGTTCGGGGGCAGGTAGTGAGCCGCTGGCTGGTCACGGGGATCTTCCTCCTCCTCGCCGTCTCGACGGGAACGGGCGTCGTCGAGTCGTGGGCCGACATGCTCGGCGACGCGACGGCGCGCTCGTTCGCGGTCGCCGCGTACTCGACGCTCAAGCTCGGCGTCGTCCTCGCGTTCAGCTTCTTCGTCTTCGTCCGCGAGCCCGCCCGTCGTCCGTCGCGCGACCCCGTGGCTTTCGTCGCCTGTGCGACGGCGATCGCCGCCGTCGTTGCGCTCCGGACCCCCTCGGAGGACGCGAACACGGCCGCGGTTGTCGGCGGCGACCTCGTGACGCTCGCGTCGTGCCTTTGGCTCCTCGCCGCCGTCCTCGCGCTCGGACGCTGCTTCGGCGTTTTGCCCGAGGCGCGTGGCCTCGTCACTCACGGGCCCTACCGGGTCGTCCGACATCCGGTCTACCTCGGTGAGATCGGCGCGGCCGCCGGCCTCGTCGTGGCAGCGCCAGAGACGTGGAACCTCGGCGTCCTCGTCGCGTTCGTAGTGGCCCAGGCCATTCGAATGCGGCTCGAGGAGCGCGCGCTCTCGGCGTCCTTTCCCGACTACGCCGAGTACGCGGCTCGTACGCCCCGGCTCGTCCCCCGTCTCCCCTTCTTCTCTCCGCCCGTCGTCACGGGGGACAATCCGTGATGCCGCTCCTGGGCTCGTACCAGCTGGGGGAAGCACGGCGCGCAAGTCGCTGGGCACTCGTCCTCCTGATCGCCTCCCTGCTTGTTCCCGCAGCGGCGCATGCAGCGGACGGGACGATCACACCTGGCGGAGCGCCCGTGACGGTCACGATCGCTTCCGCCGGCGGAACCGCGTCGCTCGCCTTCGCCGGGACGGCGGGGGACCGCGTCAGCCTCGAGCTGACGCAGGTGACGGTCGGGACGTCGACTTGCTGCAGCACGAAGGTCTCGATCCTCCGCCCCGACGGCAAGGTGCTCGCGACCGCGACGGTCGGCACGAGCGGCGGCTTCGTCGACACGCAGACGCTTCCGCTCGACGGCACCTACACGATCCTCGTCGACCCGCAGAGCACGAGCACGGGCTCCGTGACGCTCACGCTCCACGACGTCCCGCCCGACGTGACCGCGGTCGCGTTCCCCGGCGGCCAGCCGGTCGTCGTCGCGACGGACGTCGCCGGGCAGAACGGGCGGATCGTCTTCGACGGTTCAACCGCCGAGCGGGTGAGCGTCGAGCTCACCGACGTCACGCTCGGCACGTCGGCCTGCTGCGGCGCGAAGGTCTCGATCCTCCGGCCCGACGGCAGGACGCTCGTCACGGTGAACGTCGGCCGGAACGGAGGGTTCATCGATGCCACGACGCTGCCGCAGGACGGCGTGTACGCGATCCTCGTCGACCCGCAGGGAGCAGCGACCGGTTCGCTCACGGTCACGCTCTACGACGTCCTGCCCGACGTTGTTGCCGTCGGCACGCCTGGCGGTGCTCCCGTCACCGTGACGACGACGACCCCGGGGCAGAACGCGAAGGTCACCTTCGCGGGAACGGCCGGCCAACGGATGAGCCTCCGGCTCGATCCCGTCTGCTGCAGCACGAAGCTGACCGTGCTTCGGCCCGACGGACGGACGTTGACGTCGGCCTCGCTCTCCGCCGCCGGCGGCTTCGTCGACACGCAGACGCTTCCGGCGGACGGGACGTACACCGTCCTCCTCGACCCTCAGGGCGCCGCCGTCGGCGCGATGACGCTCGCCCTCTACGACGTCCCGGCGGACGCGAGCGCGGCGATCGTGGCCGGCGGTCCCTCCGTCACCGTTTCTACGACCGTCCCCGGCCAGAACGCGCGCCTCGCGTTCGACGGCGTCGCCGGGCAGCGCGTGAGCCTCCAGGTCGGGCCCGTCTGCTGCACGACGAAGATCTCGATCCTGAAGCCGGGCGGCGCGACGCTCCTCGCGCCGACGCAGGTGGGCGCGAGCGGGGGGTTCATCGATACGCAGACGCTCACGACGAGCGGCGTCCACACGATCGTCGTCGATCCGCAGTCGGCCGCGGTCGGGGCCATGACGTTTCGGCTCTACGACGTTCCCGCGGACGTCACGGGAACGATCGTCCCCGGCGGGGCGTCGGTCGCGGTGACGACCGCGACGCCGGGGCAGAACGGCCGGCTGACGTTCGCGGGGACGGCCGGACAGCGCGTCAGTCTCAAGGTCGGCCCCGTCTGCTGCAGCACGAAGATCTCCCTACTCAAGCCGAGCGGGGCGACGCTCGCGTCGGCGAGCTTCAGCGCGGGCGGCGGGTTTCTCGAGCCGCAGACGCTCGGCACGACCGGGACGTACACGATCGTCGTCGACCCACAGGGAGCGTCGGTCGGAAACGTCGTCGTGACGCTCTACGACGTTCCCGCAGACGTCGCGGGAACGATCGCCCCGGGTGGGCCCGAGGTGACCGTGACGACGACGGTGCCGGGGCAGAACGCGAAGCTCACGTTCCTCGGGACCACCGGCCAGCGGGTGAGCCTGGCGATCACCGGCGCGTGCTGCACCACGGCTGTCGCGCTCCTCAAGCCGGACGGAACGCAGCTTGCGGCGACGACCGCCTTCGGCGGCGACGGGTTCCTCGACGTGCGCGTGCTCCCGGTCGCCGGGACGTACACCGTCTCGGTCAATCCGCAGGGTGCCGCGACGGGAAGCGTCACCCTCGCCCTCTACGACGTGCCGCCCGACGTCACCGGCTCGATCACGGCCGGCGGAACGCCGGTGACGGTGGCGACGCAGACGCCGGGCCAGAACGCGAGCCTCACCTTCGCGGGCGTCGCAGGTCGCCGGGTCAGCCTCGAGATCACGAACGTCACGGTCGGGACGTCGCCCACGAGCGGAACGAAGGTGTCGATCCTCCGACCCGACGGGACGTCGCTCCTCGGTCCGACGAGCGTCGGCACGAACGGCGGCGTGATCGACGCGACGACCCTCCCGACGAGCGGCACGTACACGATCGCCGTCGATCCGCAGGGAGCGAACGTCGGGAGCATGACGCTCGCGCTCCATGACGTCCCGGCCGACGCCGTCGCCACGATCGTCGCCGGCGGAGCCCCGCTCACGGTCACGATCGCCGAGCCGGGCCAGAACGCGCGCGTTTCCTTCTCGGGGTCCGCGGGCCAGCGCGTGAGCCTCCAGATCACGAACGTGACCATCGGCAGCGCGGCGACCAGCGGTTCGACCGTTTCCCTCCTCGAGCCGGACGGCTCGACGCTGGCCGGCCCGATCGCCTTCGGAACGAGCGGCGGCTTCCTCGACGCCACCAGGATTCCCGCTGCCGGGACGTACACGATCCTGGTCGATCCCGCAGGTTCGAACACGGGGAACGCGACGCTCACGTTGCACGACGTTCCCGCGGACGCGTCCGGGACGATCGTCCCCGGCGGCGCCCCGGTGACCGTCACGACGGCGACGCCGGGACAGAACGCGTCTCTTCGCTTCGACGGAACGGCCGGCGGACGCGTGAGCCTCAAGGTCGGCCCCGTCTGCTGCATCGGCCGCGTCTCGATCCTCGAGCCCGACGGCACGCCCCTCGTCGCGCCGACGAGCATGGGGACGGCCGGCGGCTTCGTCGACACCCAGACGCTCCCCGTCACCGGGAGCTACTCGGTCGTCTTCGACCCGACGGGGCCGGCGACGGGATCGGCGACCTTCACCCTCTACGACGTGCCGCCCGACGTGACGGGGACGATCGCCCCCGGGTCGTCGCTCACGCTGACGACGACCGTGCCCGGCCAGGACGGGGCGGTCCGCTTCACCGGCGCCGCGGGCGACGGGATCAAGCTCCGGGTGGGGCCGTTCAACTGCTGCGGCACGAAGGTCTCGATCCTCGACCCGGGCGGGGCGACCCTCGTCGCTCCGAGCGCCTTCCCCCCCGACGGCGGCAGCCTGTTCGCGCGTCTTACGGTCTCGGGCGAGCACACGATCGTCGTCGACCCGCAGGGCGCGGCGACGGGCGACGTCCACCTGACGCTCGAGCTGGACAACACCGCGCCGGCGCCGCCCACCCTCACGCTCGCCGAGGCGTCGCCGGATGCCCACGCCGTCGGCACGACGCTCTTCTACCGGCCCGCCGGCGCCGGGGGCGGCTTCACGGTCTCGGCGACGACCAGCGACGGCGGGGCCGGCCTCCAGAAGGTCCGCTTCCCGGGGCTCGCCGGCGGGTTCACGCCGACGAGCGCGTTCGACGACCTCCTCGCGCCGTACAGCCAGTCCTACAGCTGGTCGCCCGACTCGACCTACAGCTCGTCGGCGAACGCCGTGACCGCCTACGACAAGCTGGGCAACACGTCGTCGAGCTCCTTCGCGGTGACGCCGGACGCCGAGGCGCCGACGACTTCGGACGACACGGCCGCGATCGGCTCGGCGTGGAAGAACACGACCCAGACCGTCGTCCTGAGCGCGTCGGACGCGTCGGGCTCGGGAGCGGCCGTCACGCACTTCACGACGAACGGGTCGACGCCGACGACGACCTCGCCGCAGGCCACCTCCGTCGTCCTGGCCTCGGACGGCGTTTACACCGTCAAGTACTTCTCGATCGACAACGTCGGGAACGTCGAGGACGTGCGGACCGCGGGCACCGCGATCCGGATCGACAAGACGAACCCGAGCTCGGCCGTCCTGAACGCCCTGCCGAGCGTCATCCGAAACGGGCAGCTCCTCACCGGCTCGGGCTCGGACGCGCTCTCCGGCGTCGCCTCGCTCGAGTACCTCTTCTGCGCTGGATCGGCGTGCGCCCCTTCCACGTCGATCGGGGCGAGCGCGAGCGGCCCAGGCTACCCCGTGACGTGGACGGGGCAGCCGCCCGACGGGACGTACCAGGTCGTCGCGCGCGTCCACGACGTGGCCGGGAACACGCTCGACTCGGCCAAGAGGACCGTCACGGTCGACAACGCCGCTCCCGAGACGACGATCACGACCGGGCCGGCGAGCCCGACGAACACGACCGGCGCGAGCCTCTCCTTCACGGCGAGCGAGGCCGGGTCGACCTTCGCCTGCTCCCTGGACGGGGGCGCCTACGCCCCCTGCCAGAGCCCGGCGAGCCTCTCGGGGCTCACCGAGGGGGTGCACACCTTCTCCGTGCGGGCGACCGACCCGGCCGGAAACACGGACGAGACGCCCGCGACGCACACCTGGAGGGTCGACCTGACCGCACCTGACGCTCCCACGATCGACAGCCCGCCGAACGGGAGCGTGACCAACACGAACGTCCTCACGCTCGCCGGTGCGGCGGAGCCCGGAAGCGCGGTCGAGGTTTTCGACGGCGCGGTGTCGCGCGGCTCCGTCGCCGCGGACGCGAGCGGGCGTTGGGTCAAGTCGCTCGCCTCGGTCGCCGACGGCGAGCACACGTACACGGCGACAGCGACCGATGCGGCGGGGAACACCTCGGCGCCGTCGTCCGCCGTCAGAGTCGTCGTCGACACCGCCGCCCCGAACACGACGATCGGAACCGGCCCGCTCGCGACCACGCGGTTCACGAGTGCGTCCTTCACCTTCGCGGCCGACGACCCGGCGGCCACGTTCGCCTGCCGTCTCGACGGCGCACCGTTCACCGCGTGCACCTCCCCGAAGAGCTACTCGGGTCTCGCCGAGGGGACTCACACGTTCGAGGTCCGGGCGACGGACGCGGCCGGCAACAGCGACCCGACGCCGGCGACGCGCACGTGGACGATCGATGCCACGCCTCCCGCGGCGCCGACGATCGATAGCCCGGCGGAAGGAAGCACGAGCACGACCGGAACGGTGACGCTCTCGGGCACCGCGGAACCTGGCAGCACCGTCCAGCTCTTCGAGGGCACGACGGCGCGGGGCACGACGTCGGTGAGCGCGGGCGGATCGTGGTCGCGGACGCTCGTCGGCGTCCCGGACGGAACGCACACGTACACCGCGAAGGCGTCCGACGCGGCCGGGAACGCCTCCGTCGCCTCGAACGCGCGAACGATCGTCGTCGACACGACGGCGCCGGAGACCACGATCGAGGCGGCACCGAGCGCGCTTACGAACTCGGCCTCCGCGTCGTTCTCGTTCAGTACGTCTGAGACGGGCGCGACGTTCGAGTGCTCGCTCGACGGCGCCGCGTACACCGCGTGCTCGCCGCCGGCCGCGTACGCCGGCCTCGCCGAGGGAAGCCACACCTTCAGAGTCCGCGCGCGGGACGCCGCCGGAAACGTCGACGCGAGCCCCGCGAGCCACACGTGGACGATCGACCTGACGCCGCCCGACACGACGATCCTCTCGGGCCCGAGCGACCCGACGCCCGAGACGAGCGCGGCCTTCGACTTCGCCTCGACGGAGACGGGCGCGGCGTTCGAGTGCCGGCTCGACGACGCCGAATGGGCGCCCTGCACCGGGCCCGTGTCGTACGACGGTCTCGCCGCGGGCCCGCACACGTTCGCTGTTCGGGCGACCGACGCCGCCGGAAACACCGACGCGACGCCTGCCACGCACGTCTGGAGCGTGACGTGACCGAGGAGACGGGCGGCCGAGCGTCGCATGCACACCATCGACCTGCGGAAGGGGTTCCTGTGAGAAAGCTCTCGAAGACGTCCACGCTCGCTGCGTTGACCGTGTTGGTAGCCGCCGTGGCCGTCCTCGTCTCGCCCGCGGGGGCGAGCGCTCCGGGCGCTCCCGCCGTCGTCGGCCCGGCCGACGGCGTCACCGTCAACGCGCTCCCGGCGTTCGCCTGGAACGCCGTCGCGGGCGCCGAGCGCTATGAGTGGGAGATCTCGGCCGACGCCGGCTTCAACTCGCCCGTCCTCGGCGCGAGCTACGACCACTTCTTCACGAAGAACACGCGCGCGACGATGACGAAGCTCGTCCCCAACGGGAGGTACTGGTGGCACGTGCGCGCGGTCGCCGCCGACGGGTCGGTCTCGCCCTGGTCGGCGGCCCGTTCGTTCACGAAGAGCTGGGCAGCCGCGCCGAGGCTCGAGGCCCCCGCAAACGGCGAGGAGGTCACGTTCCCCTCGGAGACCTTCCGCCTCTCGTGGATGCCCGTTGCGGGCGCGGCCAGGTACCTGGTCCGGATCGCCACTGACCCGACGCTCGGCTCGGTCGTCGGCTCGCCTGGCGGCGTCGAGACGCAGGCGACGAGCTTCACCCTCGCGCGCCCGCTCGCGCCCGACCAGACGTACTACTGGGGCATCACGCCGATCGACGCCGAGGGCAACCGAGGCGCGCCGTCGGCCGTCCGGTCGTTCGTCTGGCGCTGGCCGTCGCGCACGACGACGGCGGTAACGGACATCGCCGCCCAAGTCGAGATCTACGACCACAGGTTCTCGTGGGCGCGCGTCCCGGGCGCCGCCGGGTACGAGCTCGAGGTGAACAGCTCGAGCGACTTCGCCCCCGGCTCGCGCGTCTGCTGTCCCGTCAACTCCATCACCGGTTTCACGACGATCGGAACGTCGTACTCCCCGACCCTCGTTCTCCCGAACAACAACCGCTACTACTGGCGCGTCAGGGCGATCGACGCGAGCGGCAACGCCGGCGTCTGGAACGTCGGCCCCGAGTTCCTGAAGGGCTTCGACAACGTGCTCCCGAGCGTCAAGAACCTGCGAATGGCCGACAACCCGTTCCCGTCCGAGCACTTCGAGACGACGACGCCCATCGTGACCTGGGACCCCGTCCCGGGCGCGTCGAGCTACGAGGTCGAGGTCGTGCCGTACGCGACCGGCTGCCAGTGGAGCTCGACGAAAGAGCACTGGTTGACGAAGACGTCGACGACCGCGTGGACGCCGCTCGGATCGGGGTGGAACGGCGTAAAGCCGTTCAACAGCACGGTGTTGGTCTCGAGCGACCTTCCGTCGCTCGTCGCAGGGCACTCGTACTGCGTCCGCGTGACGGCCCTCGACCGGCCGTCGGACCTCGTGAGGCCGTACGTCCGAAGCGCGGAGACGTACCTGCCCGACGAGAACACGCCCGCGTTTACGTGGACGGGCGCTCCGGGCGGGGGAGACTGCTCGCCGTCGTGCAACCCGGGGGCGCCCGGCAGCGCCGACTACCTCCTCCCGCTTCGCGGGGAGACCAGGCGCAGCATGCCGCTCTTCCGGTGGAACCCCCTCGCGGGGTACGAGAGCTACTTCGTGATCGTCGCGAAGGATCCCGAGTTCACGAACGTCGTCGATTACGCGTTCACCCAGATTCCCGCGTACGCGCCGCGAGTGGCGCGCGCCCCGCGGACCTACGCCGACGAGACGACTCTCTTCTACTGGGCGGTTCTCCCGGCGACCGAGCGAAACGGCGCCGGTGTCGTGACGGCCCCCCGGTTCGCCGCGCCCGCGGCCTTCCACAAGCAGTCGCCCCCTCCGATCCTGCTCGAGCCCGCGGCGGGAACCCTCTTCACGGGCGCGCCGTCCTTCCACTGGACGCCCGCCCACGGCGCGCGGCGCTACCGCCTCCAGGTCTCGCTCGACCCGACCTTCTCGGGACAGGTCGTGGAGGACGTCCTCACCGATTCGACCGCGTACACGAGCAGCGAGACGTATCCGGCCGACACGAACCTCTACTGGCGCGTACGCGCCGACGCCGAAAGCGTCGACCAACCGAACGGCGTCGCGCTCACCTGGTCGGCGACGGGCGTGTTCCGAAAGGCTCTCCTCGCTCCCGTTCCGAGGGCGGACAACGCGACGAGCGGCGACAGCGTCCCGACGTGGCGGTGGAACGCCGTGCCGGGAGCGGTGTCGTACGACTTCCACCTCGAGTTCCCCGACGGGACGGCGCGCGACTTCCGGGGCATCCCGTCGGCGGCGGCGACTCCGACCCTCCTCAAGGGGACCGGCATCTGGCACTGGCAGGTGCGGGCGAACTTCCCGCAGGTGAGCGCCAGCTCGCTCACGCCCGGCCCCTGGAGCACGCGGCAGGCGTTCACCCGCACGATTCGCGAGCCGGCGAACACCGGGGAGGACGTCGGGGCGAGCCGCGTCCTCCTACGCTGGGATCCGAAGCTCGGTGCGTTCAACTACCGAGTCCAGATCTCGTCGCGAGCCGACTTCGGGATGCTCGTGCAGCCGACGGCGACGACCGAGAACACGGCCTTCGCACCCCTGCTCACCCAGCAGGCGTACGCGAGCGGCGGGACGTTCTACTGGCGCGTTGCGGCGGCCGATGACGCGACTGCGAACGTCGGCGACTTCTCACCCGTCCGCACGTTCACGCTTCCGAGCCTCGGGGGACCGGCCGGAAAAGCGGGAAGCAGGGTCTCCGCTTTCGTCAGGGTGAGGCGACGGACGATCTCGGTTACCGGGTCCGTGACCCCGTCTCATCCGGCGCTCCGCGTGTCGGTCGTCCTCAAGCGGAAGCGGGGAGGGAGATTCGTTCGCATCGCCGCCAAGCGGCCGCTCCTGACGAGCGCGAGCCGGTTCACGACCTCGTTCAGGAGGCCGCGCCGGGGCACGTGCAAGGTCCTCGTTCGGTTCCCCGGGGACGGCGACCACGTCCCGAGCGCGACCACGCGGACGTTTCGCTGCTAGCACGGGCGAGCACGGCCGGCGCCCGGC